>JAITKH010000335.1 GCA_031278535.1 Planctomycetota bacterium
AAAAACTCGGCCGGCACCGGAAAACCGGCCCGGAGAACCAGGGGAGGAGAAACCATGGCGGAGATCAAGAACAGGAAAACAGCCTCGGCAAAAAAATCGGCGCCCGCGAAGGCTGCCCCGGCAAAAGCGGCAAAACCGGCGGCTAAAACCGCCGGGAAGAAACCGGCTGCAAAGAAATAGGCCGGCAAGCAATTCCGCTCAGACATCTTTTCGGCTTGTTTTTCCCTCGCTCCTTGCCGGCTTTTCCGGCGAGAGAAGGTTTTTGTGTCTCCTGTTTATTCCTTGACAAGGAAAATTTGCCGGCTTTTCCTTGCCGAGGTTGGCAATCGGCGCTATACTATCGGCAAGAATTGTTTCTGGTATTTTTTGCGCCCCGGGGAAATTCTACGGGAGTAATTTTCCTTAGGCGGCCTGTCGATTGGGAGGAAGCCATGACTACGCAGCCGGGCCTGTTGAAAATCGACGATCTGTTGGTGCAGGTCATTGTCAAATGTACGCGCGACGGCCTGATGATGGCGGGATTGAAGCCAGAACCCATCGGCCTGTCGCGGCTGCTCCGATCCGACGGCAACGTTTCTTCCATCATCGGCTTCGTCGGCCCCATCAGCGGCTCCCTCATTATCAACACCACCGATTCGGTGGCCTGCTTCATGGCTGGGCGCATGGTCGGCGAAACGTTTACCGTCCTGGACAACCAAAGCCTGGACGGGGTGTGTGAAATTGCCAATATCGTGGCCGGCGGCATCAAGGCGGGCCTTTCGACAACCTCTTTCCATTTTGATCGGATTAGCGTTCCCTCGGTGGTTGTCGGCAACAACTTTTCCATTTCGCATTACCGGGGCATGACGTCGGTTTCGGTCGACTTCTCCCTGCCGGAGATGCCCATGAAAATGGGCGAAAGCGGCACTTTTTCGGTCAATCTCTCGTTGATGAAAATCTGACCGGCCGGCGGATTGGCGAGACCATGCCAAGGAAGGAACCGCCCTCGAGACGCCAGCTGGTCGTGGCCCTCCGTTATGACGAGGATCGTGAAGCCGCGCCGCGGATTCTCGCCAAGGGTCGGGGAACAGTGGCGCAGCGCATCCTCGAAATCGCCAGGGAACGGAACATTCCGATTCGCGACGATCCGGATTTGGTGGAGATGTTGGCCAAGCTTGATGTCGGATCCCTCATCCCCACCGAATTCTATCCCGCCGTGGCCGAGATCCTGGCCTTCGTCTACAGGCAGAACCGGCGATACGCCTCTTTGGCGGCGGCCGATTCCGGAACAAACGGACTTCGGCATTCGTAAGCTAGTGTTCCGTACAGTCTCAATCTTTACTTGAGACTGTACGGAACACTAGCCTTTTCAGGCCGCTCGAACCGGTAAACCCGGAGCGAAATCGCCTCCGCCGATCAACCCGTCTGGAAGGGACGGAACATGATTGTCATCCAGGGCAAGCACAACAGCGCCGTTTGTTATTGCGAATCGCTGGAGCCGTCGGCCGCGGAGCAAATCCGGGCGGTCTGCGACCGGCCTGAATTCGCGGCGAGTTCAATCCGCATCATGCCGGACGTCCACACCGGCAAGGGGTGCACCATCGGCACGACCATGACCATTTCCGACAAGGTCGTTCCAGGGATGGTCGGAGTTGACATAGGCTGCGGCATGGAGACTGTCGAGATCGCCGAACGGCATGTCGATTTCGCCCGCCTGGACGCGGTTATCCGCAAAAGCATTCCCGCCGGCCGTCAGGTTCGCCCCGACCGCCATCCCCTGAACGACGACATCGATCTCGGGATATTGCGCTGCGCGCGGAAACTGCACCTTGAACGGGCGCGGCGCAGCATCGGCACCCTGGGCGGAGGCAACCATTTCATCGAGATCGACGCGACCGGCGACGGCAGGCTCTTCGTCGTGGTGCATTCGGGCAGCCGCCATATCGGAACCGAGGTGGCGGAATATTACCAGGAGGAAGCCTGGCGCCGGCTGAGCGGTTCCTCGCAGGTTTTTATCAACGAGACTATCGTACGGCTAAAATCCGAGGGACGTGAAAGGGAAATCGAGGACGCCATCCGGCGCCTCAAGAGCGGAAACGCGAAAAAAACGGGGATGCCGAAGGATTTGGCCTATGTCGAGGGGGACCTGTTCGACGACTACGTAAACGACATGCGCATCATCCAGCGTTTCGCCTCCCTGAACCGCCAGGCGATGGTGGAAACCATCCTGCGGGAAATGGGCCTGACGAAAATCGACGCCTTCTCCACCATCCATAATTACATCGACGCGGAGGCGATGATCCTCCGCAAGGGCGCGGTGTCGGCCGGCGACGGCGAAAAGCTGCTCATCCCCATCAACATGCGCGACGGCTCTCTCATTTGCCGCGGCCGGGGCAACAGGGACTGGAACAGTTCGGCGCCCCACGGAGCCGGGCGCGTCATGAGCCGTGCGGCCGCATTCAAAAGCTTGTCAATGGACGGGTACAAAGAGGCGATGCGGGGCATTTTCACCACCTGCGTCGGAAAAGACACGCTCGACGAATCTCCCATGGCCTACAAGAGCCTGGACAGCATTGTCGGCCAAATCACCCCCACCGCCGAAATTATCGAGCGGATAACGCCATTGTACAACTTCAAGGCCGGGGAATAGGGAGGAGTGAATTCCCCGTCGGAATCCGCGGGTTTGGCCTTTTACTCCGTTACGGTCACTTTCGCGCCGACTCGGGCGTAACTGAACAGTTCTTCCACATCCCGGTTATACAGGCGGATGCAACCGGCGCTGGTATATCCGGGAATGGAATCGTCCACCGTCGTTCCATGGATGCCCAGACCGGTCACATTCATTCCCTTCATCGCCATCCAACGGCTGCCCAGGATATTCTCGGGGTGATTGTTCGGCAAAAGTTGTCCGTTGAGCGGATTTGTCCAGGAAGGATCGCGCTCCTTTAAAGTCAAAGTATAGGTTCCCGCCGGCGTTTTGGCGCCCTCGCCCACGCAGGCGGGATATTCCCGCACCCAGCGGTCATCCAGAAACCAGGCAAGAACCGGCGTTTTTCCCGTTTTTTCATTCTTCCTCACGACGATGGCCACCTCGCCGGTCATTACCTTCAAATCCATCCCGGCGTGGATGCGGTTGGGATGGATGTCATTGATCCGGGCGATGGATTCGTAGTCGGTACGGTAGCGGGAGGCTATGCTGCCGAGCATTTCGCCCGATTCAACCTTGTGGTACCGGGCCAGCCTGGTTGGCGCCGGACCAAAAAAAATAGCGTCGTTCAGGATATTCAGGCGGGTTTTTATGCCGGTTTTCATCTCTTCCGGAAGAAAGGGGGCGTCGTCCCGGCCGATAACCAGCGAATAGAGCGCCTGGATTTCGTCCCACCGCGACATCTCCGCCCTGGTCCCGGCATATCGGCCGTACCAGGCATCGGCAATGGCCAGGGCCGAAAGCCTGCCGCCTGGAAAGGCGGGCCATTTTTCCACAGTCCCGCGCCAATATTTTCCGGCTTTCTCTTCCTCCCCGAGCATCCGGGCGGCATACCCCAACCGGTAATTGATCCCGGCCTCCTCCTCGCCGGAAAGAACGCCTGTCACCATATTTTCAAGGCGGCGGCGCGCCTCGCCGGGATTACTTCGGAGCAATTGATCGATTTCCCGCATTTCCTCCATATACCGGGAACGCACAGGAACAGGTTCGGGCACGGTTCCTCCCGCCTGCCTGATCGAGTCCGCGCCCCGGGAAGGAAGCATTCCTGTTTCCCCGGGAAGGATTGTTGCCGTTTCGTCCCGCCGGCCAATTTTTTCCACAACGACAAGCGGATTATCCGCCGCCATTTTCTCTTCCCCGGAAAAAGGAATTTCCTTTTCTCCAAAAGGCGGCCCTTCTTTTCCAACCAACCCGGCGGAAAAGGAATGGAGGAGATTCAGGGCGGATTCATATTTCGAAACAAGATACCCGCCTGAAAATTTTTGATGTCCTGTATACAGTAAAAGCACGCACCCCGCCAATAATACGGCCGGCACGACAAACCGGCTAAAATAGCCTTTTCGCCGTCGCGACGGCCGATTCATCTGCCTCAGGATTTCTTGATACTTGATTGCCACGTTTTTCCTTCCGGCGAAATTTGTCCCCTTTTTTTTCCACTTTCCGTCCGTCCGACGTTTCTTTCAGGTTTTCTCCCTTCCGTCGGGTTACAGGCGACAAAAAGTTTTTCCTGTCACTACCGCCGGCTGACCAAGAATTTCCCGGGAGAACTGCCCAAATCGCTGTGCATTGCCGCTGACCCAGAATTTTTTCTCCGGCATTCCCTCATCGTTGAGCATTTTTCTTTCCGTCATTATCTGAGCCGTCCGCCTGGCTATGGCTGGACTGGGATCGATGATTTCAATCCCGGGTCCGGCCATTTCCGCAATGGCGTCCTTGACAAGAGGATAATGCGTACACGCAAGCACTATTTCGTCCACTCCGCGGTCAAGTAGAGGGCGTACGTATTTTTCAAGGAGAGAACGGATGGCGGGATGGTCCAGGGAATGGGTTTCAATGCACTCAGCCAAACCGGGACAGGCCTGTCGGTAAATTTTCACGTTTCGGGCATACCGTTCCACAACATTTTCAAAAAGCTCTCCCTGGAAAGTCGCCTGCGTCGCTAAAATGCCCAGCTTTCCCTGTCTTGTTCCATTCGCCGCCACCTTGACGGCCGGCTCCATGCCGACAAAGGGAATGTCGGGAAAAGCACTTCGCAATTCTTTTAGTGCGGCGGCTGAAGCGGTATTGCAGGCAAGAACAATGATTTTCGCCGATTCTTCCAGCAGTTTTTCCGTCATGGCGAAAACAAGTTTCCGCACTTCCGCCATCGGCCTGGGTCCAAAGGGCAAATGTTCGCAATCGGCGCAATAGATTGTTCGTTCGGAAGGAAGCTGTTTCCATATTTCCTGGAGAACCGACAATCCGCCGAGGCCGGAATCGAGGACACCGACCGGTGCCTGGGATCCTTTCTCCCCGACGCGGCTTTTTTCTCTTTGCGCGTCCATTTTTAACGTCCGGCGTAGAATCCCTTTTCGGTAATCTTTCCCGTCATGGCGTCGGCATAGACGCGATAATAGGCCCATTCCCGCAAAGCCGGATCGTCCTTGCCGGCCCAAAATTGCCAGACCATGATTTTCCGTTTTTCATTCGAGTCATAATATCTGGCCTTTCGAAGCATTGGCATGATGTCATTGAAAAATCCGCCTATGCCAACATAATTCTGATCCAGCCAGCGGCAGGCTTCCAGCCGTTCCCGAGGGACTTTCGACGTCAGACGTTCCACCCACCGCTCCGATCCGGAAGGGGCTTTTTCGTAAGCGCGGTTTTGGGTCACCGCCCTCCCCTCCTCCCGATTTTCGAAATCCTCGGGCGAAAGGACAAAATGCCGTTCCGTAAGATTGTCCTTGATAATGCCGGTACCCTTGCATTTGAGACAGGCGAAACGCACATTGATATGGGATGTGATGTTTTCAAACGGCGCCGCTCTTGTTCCCGTTCCCTTACAGTCGGGACAGGTATCGTCCCGATATGTAGTCACATGAAGAAGATACTCGGGATCGACATAAATTGTCAAGAGGGTTCCCCTGGTTTTTTGATCCCGGGTTCGTTTCCGATAATATTTCCCCTCCTTTAAAAGGGCTTTTGTTTCATTGAGAATTTCCGGCCTGTTTACTTGGCATTCCTCGAGATATTTTCCCAAGGAATAGGCGCCAAGATTGATCGGAATATAACTCCCTTTTCGAGGAGCCAG
>JAITKH010000340.1 GCA_031278535.1 Planctomycetota bacterium
TCAAATCAAGCTCAAAAACGTCCTTTCCCTGACACCCGAACAACCGTTGTTCGGGAGCCGGCATGGGAGAGGGACGATCTGGCTGGTGTTTCAAAAGGAGGAACGCGCATGACGAGAAAGAAGGAAGAACGCCGGGCTTTGGGCAAGGGCATGAGCGCCCTGGTGCGGCCGAACCAGAAAGCGGAACGCCCGGCCGACGCGGAACAGGAGGCGGCGTGGCTGATCGCGCATCTCACCCATGCCAGGTTCGCCGACCTGGCCGCCGACATCGAGGGGACGCTCGGCGTCATCGGCCGCCTTCGGCAGGCAATGTTGCGGGCGGCCAAAGAGGAGGCGGAAAGCGACGTCCGCTCCCTTGACGCCACCCGCGTTGAGAGGATGGCCCGGCTGGAGCAACTCCAGAGGATGATCGACAAGGAAGTCCCAAAAGAAAAGTGATGACCGATGCCGGCATGCCCATGCCCCTGGTTGACGCCGCCCTGGCCTGCATCGACGCCGGCCTTTCCGTCATCGCCGCCGACGGGGAAAAGAAGGCCTTGCATTCATGGAAGGAATTCCAGTCCAGGATTCCGTCCCGCGAAGAAGTGACCAGGGAGTTTTTCGACGCCAGGGCAAAGCGGCTGGCGATCGTGTGCGGCGCCATATCCGGCAACCTTGAATGCCTCGATTTCGACGACGGCGGGTCCGCCTGGCCGGCCTGGTCGGCCATGATCGAAGAGGAGATTCCCGGTCTGCCGGCAAGGCTGTACATGGAGCGATCGCCGAGCGGCGGCCGCCATCTGGCATACCGGATATCCGGCATGGCCGTTCCTTCGACAAAGCTCCATGCCGGCCGACCGGGGCCGGAGCCGGGAAAAATCGATACCCTTATCGAGACCAGGGGAGAGGGGGCGTATTTCGTCTGCGCCCCCTCTCCCGGTTACGTGACGCTCCAGGGCAGTCTGGCCGCCATCACGGACGTCACGGCCGAAGAGCGGAACATCATGATCCGCCTGGCTGAAATGCTGGACGAGAGGGCGAAAAGCCCTCCTCCGGAGACGGAGGGGCCGAAGGCGCCGGCCATCGGCGCGGGAGACAGGCCGGGCGACGACTACAACCGCCGGGGCGACATGCGGGAGACATTGCGCCGGCATGGGTGGGTCCATGTCCGGACCGCCGGCCCGAACGAGCAGTGGCGGCGCCCCGGCAAGGACAAGGGCATATCCGCGACCGTCCGGGTCTGCGACGGCGTGGACGTCCTGTACGTCTTCTCGACGTCCACGCCGTTCCAGGCGGGGCGCGGATACTCTCCCTACCAGGTGTCGGCGATTCTCGACCACGCCGGGGACTATTCCGCCGCGGCGTCGGCCCTGCGCCAGCAGGGCTATGGTACAACCCTGCCGGCGGAACCGGCGGCGGACGGCGTGGACATCAGCGGCATTTTGGAGCAACGCAAGAGACAGGAGGAACAGGAGGCAAGGTTTCCCCGGCGCTGCCTCAAAATCGGCGGCTTCATAGGCGACGTTATGAACTATTCGATTGCCAAGGCGGCGGTTCCGAACCCCATTGCCGCCTTGCAGGGGAGCATGGGGTCATGCGCCGCCTTCATTGGCCGCCGGTGGGCTTTTCACGCCGAGGCGGAAACGCGCTCCAATTGCTACCTCGCCACCCTTTCCGGCTCGTCCACCGGCAAGAACCAGGCCCGCGAGACCAACAAGGAAATCGTCCAGGCGGTTGTCGACGCCAAGTGCCGGAACGACCATGAAGCGAAACGGATTCAGGCAATGCTGATGGACGATTTCGCCAGCGCCCAGGGCATCATATCCGCCTTGTCCGCTTCCCCGTCCACCTTGTTTCAAGTGGACGAAATGGACAAGCTGATTAAGGGCTTGGCCGATAATCGCGACCGGCGCTATCAGGACATCGAGCGGCGCCTCATGCAGCTGTATTCCAGCAGCACGACGTCGTTCATACCAGAACGCCGGGCCAGGAAGGAAGACACCCTGGACCCAATAATCAACCCCAACCTCTGCATATTCGGAACCGCCACTCCGGGCGTGTTCTACGATTCCCTGTCGATGGATTCCCTTCGGAACGGCCTGATTGGACGGCTTATCGTTTTCGAGAGCAAGGAACAGCCGAAGCGCCTTACCATGCGCGACAAGGAAAGCAGAAAGGGGTTGTTCGAGCCGAAGCTTCCCGATTCCGTCATCGAAACCGCCTGGCATTGGCTGAAGGACGACTGGCCCATCGTCAAGGCGGGCCCTGTTCCTTATGATAAAAAGGTCATCGACATCCTTTCGGATTCGTCGGAGGATATCACCTATGCGGAAATCGACAAGGCGGTGAAGGAATACGGCCCCGAATGCGCCGAAGCGACGATATGGGGGCGCTTCAATGAAAACAGGAACAAGCTGATTCTGATCCGATCCTGCTCAGACAATGCCCTTCGTCCCCATATCACCCGCGAAATAGCGGAATGGGGCATCGACCTGGCGGAGTATTCCTGCCGGCTCATGTGCGAGGCGGTCCGGCATCACGTGGCGGAAAGCCGGTTTCACCGCCTGTTGCTCAAAACGCTGGAAGCAATCGCAATCAATGGCAAGGAAAATGAAGGCGGATGGGTTTATGCCCGGGATATCTACCGGGCAATCCATAAATCGGAAAAAGAGGCAATAGATATCATTCGCGCACTTGAAAATGAAGAAAAAGTTGTTGTTGAATCCATCAATAGAAAAGGAAGAAAGACATTCAGGATTCGATTAAATTGACACAGTTGTTCCAAAATGACTTTTATGAAGTATTGTGACATGTGTGACAACTAAAAAAGAGTAAAAAAAACATAAATATATATATAATAATTAGTTATGTATTTTACATTGTATAACTGTCACTTGTCCCAATTGTCACCACATATGCTATTTCAGCTATTTTTACCTTGTTTTTTGTACATCTATACATGGTCGTGTGACGTGACAGTAACTTTCGAAGGGATTTGAACGCATTATGATCTGGATTGCCCGCGACCTTGAACTCCTGGCTGATTCCTATCCCGGCGCGGAGAATATTTCCTTCTCTTCCACAGGAGATATTCTCCATGGAGGGAAGACCTACCGGATGCTCACCCCGAAGATGTTCTCCCGTCTTCGGGAGGACAAGGATTTCCTGTGGAAGCATTCCGTCCGCTATGGCGGCCTGATCGCCGAAATCTTCAATTTGGGCCTCCAAGGCGCTTTTGGCATCGGAGAATGAAATTCTCGCCAATGGACGAGTTGATCGCGGCCCGGTCCGATCACCCCGAATTTTCCTTGACGCCCCGGATTTTTTTGCGTGACATCGGGAAAAACATTACATATAATGTTAGGATAACCTGGAAAGGCGGTCTATGCGGATAACCTTCAGGCCGTCCAAACTGGCTAAAATATGCGGGAG
>JAITKH010000408.1 GCA_031278535.1 Planctomycetota bacterium
CTTCGTCCGGAAAATAATGGTTCCAACCACGCCAGGCAATGCGCCAATTCGAAAGGGCAAATGATCCCGCATGAACAAGAAGTTCCGTCTACGCCGGGCAACGCGGCCTTATCGAAAACATCGCCCGCGTATGGTTCGCTTTATCGCCCTGTTCGACCAGCGGTTCGATGCCGCCGGAACCCGATACGAATAGTGCGCCGTTGACGCTCTTTTTCCAAAATTGAAAGCCTGTTTACTTCCCGAAAGATTGTGGATATGATTATATTATGCAGGGAAAGGACATGCGAAAACGCGGTAAAAAAATGTATGATAGTATACCGCCAGCGAATTGAAGTTGCGATTTTGATCGGTGAGATATTGTTTTCGCAATTCCAATCCGCGACGAGTATAGTATGCGTATCTGGAGTGGGCTGTAAAGAAAGGCAATCGTACGAAACGTGGCGGAATGTCGCTGCGCAACCGAAAGAAAGGATGGTGATGGACACATATACCCAGAAGGTCTTGGAGCATTTTCAGAATCCGAGGAACGCGGGCGAGATCACCAACGCCGACGGCGTGGGCGAGGTTGGCAACCCGACCTGCGGCGACATGATGCGCATCACTATAAAGGTCGATGACGGCAGACTTTCCGACATCAAATGGAAGACCCTCGGATGCGGCGCCGCCATCGCCACCAGTTCGGTGATGACCGAACTGGCCAGGGGCAAGACCATCGACGAAGCGTTGGCGACAATCACCAGGGAGAATGTGGCCGCCGCCCTGGATGGTCTGCCGCCGGCAAAGATGCATTGCTCCAACCTTGCGGCCGACGGCCTCCGCGCCGCAATTGACGATTACTTGAAAAGGCATCCGACCGCGGCCGAGGAAAAAGCGGATTGACTTCAACTTCCGTCGTAATTATGATTGGAGGAGGATGATTTTCGCCGTTGACAGTTCCGACCGGAAAAGCAAAACGGCGTTTCGGCGGAAAACGTGGGGACGGACAGGTTCGTGCATGAATAGCGACAATGGCGAAACTCGGCCGGCTGGAAACGACTTTCCCGTCGACGCGGAGGAAACGGAAAAGGATGCGGGCGGCGACGAATCCGCCGCGCCAGCTCTATCTTTCCCGTTGAAAAAAACGGTGGAGGCGGTTCTCTTCGCCGCCCGCGAGCCGCTCAAGCTTTCCCATCTCGCCCGGTCGATTGGCAAGGGCATCCGCCAGAGCGCGGTACAGGCCGCCATTGACGAGTTGAACATTTCCTACCTCGAAAACGACAATGCTTTCGAGATAGTGGAAATTTCCGGCCGTTTCCAGATGCTCAGCCGGCCAGAATACGCGGAATGCATCCGGCGGCTCCAGCCGAAGCGGGATGCCGGGGGAAAAGCCCCGGCCCGCCTCAATGCGCCCGCCCTTGAAACTCTGGCGATCATCGCCTACAAGCAGCCGGTAACCCGGGCCGATATCGAGCATATCCGGGGTGTTGGCTGTGATTCGGCCCTGCGCCTCCTCATGGAACGGGGGTCGGTGGAAAGGGTCGGGAAGAGGGATGTTATCGGTCAGCCCAGCCTCTATGGCACAACCGAAGCGTTCTTGGACGAATTCGGTTTGGGATCGCTGGAAGAATTGCCGCTTAGGAGCGATTTCCTCAAACAGGCTGTTGAAATGGAGGCAGGCCCGCCGCCGGCTCTGGAAGAATCGTTAACGATTCCGGAATCGGTACAGGAGCCGGCCTGACGCATGCGTCTGCGGATGGAGGAAACCTTCATGCGGCCGGATTCTTCGCCGTCTACGGAACAATCGGCCGAAATGATCGATTTTGCCGGTCTCAAGGCGAAAATCCTGGCTGGGACGCCGCTGGGGTGGCGCGCCCGCGTTTTCCATCCCGCCTGGCCGGTAGCGGCCGGGGTTTTTCTCGCTTCCGCCATCCTTATTCATGTCTCGCCCCGTCGAAACGCGATTGTTGGAATAGGCACAATGCCGACTCTCCCTCGGGCGGCCCGGATATCATCCGAGGCCGGAACCGCAATTCAGAAACGCCTTCCCGAATCGCGGCCGGCCTCATCGGCGGCGGGAACACTTCCGCTTCAGCCCGATTCCCTTCTCCTAATAGAAGCGGAGGCGGCACTGGAGTTGGAAACAATCCCGGCTGGGGCGGAAATTATGCTCCTCACGCCGCTTTCCGGATTACCGCCGCTGATTGACCGTCCCCGGTCCCTGGATATACAAAAATTGGCATTGGATCTTGCCGTTCTCGCCGGCATGCAGATTGGGGCGGGGGAGTGGGATGACGCTGGGCGGACCATCGTCATGTTGCGCCGCTATCTGCCGGAAAAGGCGGCTGAGTTGGATGAGGCGCTCATTGGCGCCCGGTCGCTCCCCTCTTTTGGATTGAGTATCGATTCTCATCAGAAAGAACCGGCTCCGGCTCGACCGGCGAAAGTGAAGGGACTGGAAACAGGCGGGCATCAAGTCGCCGAAACATATACGGGAACGCCGGAAGACATGGCGGAATCGGCAGGGGAACCATTGGACGGCGGCCGATCCGGGGATTTCTCGGAAGAAGCTGTGGATCCCGCCGCTTCCCCGGCGGCGGATCCGGAGCCGGCTGGCGAACCGGTGCTTCCTTCCCAGCCGAAGCAAGAGCAGAAACTGCCTATGTTCACAGAAAGAAATACAGGAAAGAGCACAGGGGACAATCTTGAAGAATGGGAGGGGGGACGAATCGCGGCATTGGAGACGCC
>JAITKH010000413.1 GCA_031278535.1 Planctomycetota bacterium
CCGAAGGGGAATTCACTTCCCCGTAGGCGGAAACCGGATGAACCGGGGGCGCTCCCCGTACAGTCTCAATCAAAGATTGAGACTGTACGGAACACTAGGACCCGTTTGTATGCAATAGAAATTTGCAAGCCTCCAGCCAACTGGTGTTTTTGCCGAGCCGGACATGAAACGTGACGCGGCCATACTTGCATGGCTGCAATGCGACGCCCGGAAACGACAAGGAATGCAAACGGCGGGTTGTCCGCTTTCCTTGAAAAAGCCCGCATCCGCGCGCACGCCGAAAAATGGTGTTTTGCGCAAAGCCGAATTGCTTCGGGCGGCGCCGAAAAACGTTCGGGCGTTTTCAGCGCCGCCCTTGCCGTTACGGGAAAGGCGCCGGACGATTCCCGCGATCACGGCCTTTTGGCGGCGCTGGACTTTGAAACCATGCCGTGCCGCGCAGAAACTTTCACGGCCCTATTCTGCTATAAGCCGAGTTCCTCCACAGTATGATATCCGGTATCAATCACGTCTTTTTGCACATTTTCCTTGGTGACGATGACGGAATCGAGCAGCAGGGACGGAACGATCTTCGCGCCGTTATGGTAGCTTGCGGTGTCCAGACCGACAGGTTTTTTGCCCTGCATGAGCGTGTCCACCAAGGCGACCGTGGCGGCTCCCAGGGATCGGGTGTCTTTCAGGATGGTGGCGTATTGTTCGCCGGCAAGGATGGACTTGACGGAAGCGACGATGCAGTCCTGGCCGCCCACCATCGGGAGGGGCTTGCCGGGGGTGCTGCCGTAGCCGACGGCTTTGCAGGCTTCAAGAGTCGAAAGGCTGATGGGATCATAGGGAGAGAGAATCCCGTTCAAGACCTCGTTTCCCGAGTAGTAGGCCGAGAGCAGATTTTCCATACGCTTCTGGGCTTCCGCGGCATCCCACCGCAGCGTGCCGATGACGGCCCGGTCTATCTGGCCGGAAGGCACGCGAAGCGCCCCCTTGTCGAAGTAGGGTTTCAACTTGTCCATTGCGCCCTGGTAGAACCCGACGGAGTTGTTATCATCGGGAGAGCCGGCGAACAATTCAATGATGACCGGCTTTGCGGCGGTCGCCTGATCCAGCTTGAGGCCGGCAATCAGGATGTCTCCCATCTGGCCGCCGACCTTGTAGTTGTCGAAAGATACGTAATAATCCACGTTGGGAGACTGCATGAGAAGCCGGTCATAGGAGATGACGGGGATCCTGGCGGCGGCGGCGTTTTCCAATTGGTTGGAAAGGGCGGAACCGTCGATGGACGCGATGACCAGAACCTGCACCCCCTTGGTGATCAGGTCGTCGATCTGGCGGGTCTGGGTGGCGATGTCGTCGTCGGAATATTGAAGATCCACGTCGTACCCCAGCTTTTCAAGGCCATCCTTGACCGCGTTGCCGTCTTTAATCCAGCGTTCCTCTGACCGGGTGGGCATGATGACTCCGATCGAGCCCTTTTCTCCCGGGAAAACCACTCCCGCCGCAACAAAAGACAGGAATGCCGCTGCCATGAAAAATCTTTGCGCCCAATGCATTTTCGCCTCCTTTTCCTCAATAATGAAAGTGCTGCGGGAACAAACAACACACGTGTTCGTCCACGTTGCGTGACTATGCCCCCCCCAATGAGCGGGTATCGGACTGTCAAGAAAATGGGAAAAGGACAAAATAACCACGATGCATCCGCCGCATTTTTGCTTTTTTTCTGTTGAAAAGAGGACAAAAACGTGACAGCAAACTTGCGTGTTCGTTCACTCTATGGCAAAACACTATCCCATGATGTGCGCATAATAGCAAACTTTTCGTGGCTGTCAAGGAAAAAATATAAAAATCAGGGTCATTTAATTCTCTTGAGGACAGCCCCGATGGCGTTGTTCCGCGTCCGGCCGGTCCAGGCACGCACCGAGCAACGGCGTTGTTTCCGGAAAACGCTCTTCCAAAGCGCCTGTGCGCCTTTTTCACCGTGCGGGCGGCGCTGACCGAGTCCCGCCGTTTTGTTTTCCTTTCTTGAAAATCCGCTGGAAAAGGGCGTTAAAATCCCGTACCTAATCGGGGATGTTTTCTTTAATATACACCTCCAATGGTATATCGATTTTTGGAAGGATCGGCCGCTCCAGCACAACGTGACGATACAGATTCACCAGAGCTTCGCGTCCCTGTTTTTCCGGATGCTGGGAAATGATCGCGCCGATTTCACCGGTACGGAGCAGTTCCCGATTTTTGGGAATAAGATCATACCCCACGAGGAAAAAGGGATGGTTTCTCTTTTGAGTTTTTGCGGCTTCCGCAACTTGATGGGCCATGCAATTCGTGATAAACATGCCATTAAGAAGGTGATGATCCTCGAGAAACAGGGCGATTTCATCAACCGTGATTTCGGCTCCTCTATACCCGGAATATTCCCATACCACCGTGGAAATCCCCTGTTCCCCGGCATAGCGCAGGAAACCGTCCCTCCGGCGGGTGATATGGTAATCCTCCCCGTGGGCATCGAGAATCGCCACCGGGTTTGTTATCGTTCCGGCAAGAAGATGCATAAGTCTGCCCGCAAGGTATCCTCCCCGGAAGGAATCCTGTCCAATGGCGCACAGCGGTTCAATTCCGGGAAGGTCGGAATCAAAAAAAACGCATGGGATTGCGGCGGCGCGAATGTCGGCTATCAGGATCCTGATCCTGCCAGGTATGATGGGGGATAAAAGTATTCCGTCGGGTTTCTCCGCCAATAAGGAACCCGCCGCTTTGTCAAGGCTGTCGGGGTTGTAGCGATCATATTCAATGATTTCCGTTTTCACTCCCAACGGAGCAATCTCTTCGGCGCCGTCCTGGATCCCTTCCAGGGCTTGTCCCCAATAACCGGCATCCTGATCCCTTCGGGGCAGAAGGGCGCAAAATCGATACGGACGATTCCGTTTCAGCCGGCGGGCAATGGGATTCGGGGTAAACTGATATTTCTCCAGTATGGCTTCGATTCTTGCTTTCGTATTCGCGGCCACCCGTCCCCGGCGATAGATAACCCGGTCTATCGTTCCAATAGAAACATTCGCCAACGCGGCAATCTCTCTGACCGTCATCAATTCTCAATCTGCCTATTTTATCGAGGCAATTTGCGGAGCATTTCTCGGGAAACCGTACCGCTTCCGCTGCGGGGGCCCTCCTGTCCGATTCCTGCCTCCTGCCCGAAGCTCCAATCGCTTGCGGAGCATTTCCCCCGGACCCAGTCTCGGTGATCGAGACGCCAGGCGATGGCCATGTCAAGTCCTTGCCCGAAATCGACTCGCGGGCGCTACCCCGGATCCGGAAGAATCGTGCTCCATAAATGGCCCCGACAGCCTCCGCGTCCGCCTCCATTCTCTTCAGGAGAGAGAAGAGAGGAAGATCAATTCGTCCGGCATCCTGGTATGTTTCGGCCTCTTGAACAGGCGGCCGAAGTGCCCGGGAGCCCCGAATTTGGCCTGGTTCAATATCCGGAAACGCAGGTTGCAGTATTGTGGATTGTCGGGGTGGAAATGGCGGCCAGCATTTCGGCGATGTTCTGATTGCGGAAAGCGGCCTCCAAGTCGGTCCTGGCATCCCTGACAGCCAACGCCTTTTCCGCCCTCGGCCAGATAGAAGGTTCTGCCGTCGGTTTTGGCCGGATCGCCCGAGTCGTCCACGTTCAAGGCGGGAACGGAAAAGGTGAGGACGATGGCCGCCATCACGGAAAGAATGATGGTTTTCACTCAGTCTCCTTCCGGGAAATGGGGACATTTCACAAACCGAAAACCGCCAAACGCGGGGAAAATATCCTGCATACCGCCACAAATAAGTCTATGCCGCGGGCGGCATGGTTGCAACCATAATCTTTGGTGCGGCTATTCCGGGAAATCAATGTACGATGTGGCGCAAGGTAGCGATCAGGGATTTCTCGGCTTTTCCGTGGCCGACGGGGATAAGAAGGGCCGCACACCGCACCTCGACGGGAAAGGCGATGCCGGCATTGCCTGGCGGAGACGAGTTGCGCGCAATATGCCGGACGAAAACTCGGGCGTCCGCCCACAGCATAAGCGCACTCGCAAGGAACTGAAAAACATGCAAACCATACGGGCACAAAATATGCCGTGGATTGTCGGGAGGCCGAGTCGGGCCCGGGCGGCATGGCGATTGGTTTCCGGCCGGTCATCTCATGGCCATTTCCGTTTCCTGTGCCGCCGACGCCATGGATAGCGGGCAGGGCCCGCGCCTATACCGAACCGCCGCTTGAGTTGCTCCGCAAAATTCGGGAAAAATTCGCTGCCGTCCACATGGAACGGATGTTCCGGAAATTTTCGTGGACAGTCACGGGTTCGATACAGGTATCAAGCAATAACGACTTGGCCGGCATCCGCTTCACTCCCCCTCACCAGGAGGGTTGCCCCCATTCGCAATTGTTTGAGGGGAAAGGCAATTCGCGCCATACCAATAAATTTAACAATGTCAAATCAAAACACAAAAATAAATACATTATGTAAAACTATCCCAGGCTGAGAAGAACGGAAGCGTTCATGGGTCGAAAAGCCGTTTTTCAGGGATTTTGTCAGCATACAGTGATTCCAAACACGAGGAAGGAATCTATTCTGTGCGAGAATCGACAGGCGCGGTTCATTCGCCATGTGATCGGATATTTTCCTGGTCAACGCGCCCTTTCGCCGGATCGGAGCATCCGGGGACAAGGAGAATGCCCCGCATTCTCCCGGGCGCGTGTGAAATTATGAATTTCCGCAAGAAAATTCTCACAATTCGCAGGCGGCATTCAGTATAATCGAACAGCGAAGTTGCCATAACCCGCGACGGAAAAGGGAAATCGACCAAAGGGAAAAAAACGGAAAAACAGTTGACAGAGTTTTCTCGTACAATATAATTCATATAGGAAATGGATAGATTATCGCCGCCGGGCTGCTCGCGGCAAGGGAGTGATTGGGCCGGCGGTTTGACGGAGGGAACGCGGAAATGGCGGGAATGTATAAAGACAACTCCGAATCCATCGGCAATACCCCGCTGGTTCGGCTGAACAGGATCGTCGACTCCAGGGCGACGGTTTTGGCCAAAATAGAAGGCAGGAATCCTTCCTACTCGGTCAAATGCCGTTTGGGCGCGGCCCTGATCTGGGATGCGGAGGAACGGGGGATCTTGCGCCCCGGGAGCGAGATAATCGAACCCACCAGCGGCAACACCGGCATCGCCCTGGCCTTTGTCGCGGCCGCCCGGGGCTACCGGGTGACCTTGACCATGCCGGAAACCATGAGCATCGAGCGCCGGAGGGTTCTGTCCATGCTCGGGGCGAATCTGATCCTCACTCCCGGCGCCGCGGGCATGGCCGGAGCGGTACACCGCGCCGAAACGATAGCCCGTTCCGATCCCCAAAAATATTTTTTGCCGCAGCAATTCAAGAACCCGGCCAATCCGGCCATCCATGAAAAGACCACTGGACCGGAAATATGGGAAGACACCGGCGGCGCGGTGGACGCGGTCGTGTCCGGAGTTGGCACCGGCGGGACCATCACCGGCATCTCCCGCTTTATCAAAAAAAAGAAAGGCAAGGCCATCGTCTCGGTGGCGGTCGAGCCAAGAACCAGTCCCGTCCTCACCCAGAAACTGGCCGGCCAACCCATCAAATTCGGTCCGCACAAAATACAGGGCATCGGGGCGGGATTCATTCCCGACACCCTCGACATTTCCCTGGTGGACAGAGTGGAGCAGGCGGACAACGAAGAGGCGATAGACTACGCCCGCCGGCTATCGCGGGAAGAAGGCATCCTCGCCGGCATCTCCTCCGGCGCGGCGGCGGCGGTGGCGGCGCGGCTGTCGGCCCTGGACGAATTTTCCGGCAAAACCATCGTCGTCATCCTTCCGGACGCGGGCGAGCGGTATTTGTCCTCAGTTCTTTTTGACGGAATCGGATTGTAGGAGGGTTTTCCAAAAGCCGCTTTCAAGAAGGCGAAAGCGGCTTTCTTATCAAATAAATTACTATTATTTATATATGTTTTTAAATTATATAATATATTTAGGAATATTGAAAAAGCATGAAACCGTTGGATGGGCATCCCTGTTTTTCCGGCCGCTGCCAGCCTTCGACAGGGCGAATTCATCTGCCGGTAAGCCCGATCTGCAATATTCACTGCCGTTTTTGCGCGCGGGGATTGTCGTCAGAGACAACTCGGCCTGGAAACGCCATCCGGATCGTGTCGCCGTCCGAGGCGGTTCATATTCTTGAGCGCGCAATCCGGATTTGCCCGGAACTGGCCGTGGCGGGAGTGGCCGGCCCCGGGGATCCGCTTGCGAGCGATCACGCGGCGGAGACGCTGGAATTGATCCATGCGCTGCGTCCGGAATTGATTCTTTGTCTCAGTACCAATGGGTTGGAGTTGTCCAGCCGCCTCCCGAGGTTGATCGCGGCCGGCCTCGGAGCCTTGACGGTCACGGTGAATGCAGTGGAGCCGAAAATTCTCGCCCGCTTGTGCGCCGGCATCCTGCGGCGGGGCCGTTTTCTCGCCGGCGTGGCGGGAGCCCGGCGGTTGATCGCGGCTCAGGAACGGGGCATTGCGGAGGCGCGGGCAGCCGGCATCGGGCTGAAGATCAACATGGTGCTGGCTCCGGGCATCAATGACGGGCAGGTGGAGGCGGTAGCCCGAAGAGCGGCGGAATGGGGGGCGTCCTTCATCAACGTCATTCCGCTCCTGCCGGCGGCGGAACTGGCCGGCGTTCCGCCGCCATTGCCAGAAGATCTTGAGTCGGCGCGGAGTCTGGCCGGACAGTACCTGCCGTCCTTCCGGCACTGCCGCCAATGCCGGGCCGACGCCTGCGGCATTCCCGGCCGGAGCGACCATTCCCGGGAATTGTACCGTGACCTGGGTCCGGTGGAGACCTTTTCGCATGGGTGACGCCTTCGGCATCCCTCCGGCGCGGGTGGCGGTGGCGTCGAAGACGGGAGAACGGATAGACGAGTGCTTCGGACGGGCGGCCCAATACCGGATTTACGGGAAGCGGCCCGGGGGCGGCTACCGCCTGGCGGAAACGCGGCCCGGACCCGCGCCCTGCCGGGATCAATGGCATGATCCGGAAAACCTGGCCAGGGCGGTGGAGCTGCTCTCGGATTGCGGGTTGGTGCTGGCCGGCCGAATCGGGCCGGAGGCGATGCGCCGGCTGGCGGAGCGGGGGACGGCCGGCTTGGCGGTGAACGGCCTTGGCGTCGGCGAGGCGCTGGAACGGTTGTCGCGCCGGGCCGCCGCCGCGGGGATGCGGAAGGGCGGCCAGGCGGCGGAACCGGAAAGGCGGATCGGGCGTTAGAAAACGTACGGAACGGGAGAAAACATGGCAAAAAGAAACAAGCGGGAAGATCTCAGG
>JAITKH010000418.1 GCA_031278535.1 Planctomycetota bacterium
CTGGCTCAGAGACGCACATCTTCCAAAAAATCATAATGTTATAACCAAATAAACCGTCTAACCAACACTGGAACATCCGATCAGGCAGGAGGGGAATCGGGGTATCATGGAATCACCTCCATAACTTAACTCGTCCAATCTGGCCGATGGATCAGGCGTCTATGCGATTATCTATGACATTTTCCTTGATTGAGGAGTTCTTCCGCATTCTCAACTGGGTGGATACCTTGGCGTTCGGAGCGTCGGAGACGCGGTTCCGGCCACCGTTCTTGGCTTTGTAGAGCGCTCTGTCGGCACGATCAATGAACTGCTCGACGGTTTCTCCGTCCAGGTATTCGGCCACGCCCAAGGAACCGGTAACGGCGAACTGGTGGCGTTCCCACGTGAAAGGGCGATTCTCGATATTGGCCCGGATGCGTTCGGCCACCTTCACGGCCTGATCCATGCTGGTGAAGGGCATGATGGCCACGAATTCCTCGCCGCCGTAGCGTGCCGGTATGTCCACCTCGTTCCGAATGGAAAGTTTCAGCCGTTCGCCGACTTGGCGCAGTACCTCGTCTCCGCAAATATGTCCGAAGGTGTCGTTGAAACGTTTGAAATGATCGATGTCCAGCATGGCGATGGAAAGATCGTGCCGCTGCCGCTTGGCTTGAGCCATGGAAGAGCTGAGCAACGTGATCAGGTGCCGCCGGTTATACAGATGGGTCAAGGAATCGATTATGGTCATCTCATTCAATTTGCTGAGCAGCATGGCGTTGTAAAGGCTGGTCGAGATAAGATTATTGAAGATGAAGGACAGGTCGACGTCCTTCGGCTCAAACCGGGCGTTAGGATATCCGATTATTATTCCTCCAAGCGGCATGTCTGAATGCTCGCCGTCTCCCGATGTCCGCATGGTCAGCGGGAAAATTATCGCCCGGTTGGAAAAGAGTTCCACCCATTCCGGCGGAACGGGCAGCATTGCATCCGCCTGATCGTCGGGAATGATGCTTCCGCTTTCTGGATGGTATTCCGTCATATACGGGTCGACCCTGTGGAACAGAAGCTGGAAAATAAAATGATCGCCGTTTATCACCCGATTCAGGGGGAGTGACTTCGGACAGGGACCGGTGGAGGCGTGGAGGGTCAGCATTTCGGTTTCCGCGTCATAGAGAAACAGGATTGCCCGCGAGCAATTGAAATAGGATGGCAAATCGTTCGCCACGATGTTTGAGATGGTCTCGATGGTGGCGGCGTTTAGTTGGTTGGCAAGTTTCGCGACCTGTGAAAAATATGTCAGGTTGTTATTGAATTCCCGCGTTTCCCAAGCGTTCAGGCTGTTTTCCCTTTCCAGGCGGACATAGGCGTCCTGAAGGATGAGGGCGTGTTCCAGAAGTTGCTCGTGGCTCATCTTAAGCAGTTCGGATTTTCTGTAAACGAGAATGCATTCGTCGCCGCCGCCGGAATGTTTGAATTCGTCGGCTCCAATAGTGTTGAAAAAATCGGAATCCCTGTCGTCCATGCCGTTCCCCATGATTCTACAAGCCCCGCAGAATCGAATCCAAATCGCTGCTGAAAGAAACTCTCTAAAAGAGATTTTCGCCGTCGGTAAGCTGTTCGATCGTCTCGCGCCGGCGGATTTCCCGGTATTCGGAGCCGTCAACCATGACTTCGGCCGGCCGGGGGCGTGAGTTGTAGCAGGATGCCATGCTGAAGCCATAGGCGCCTGTCGAGAAAACGGCGAGAAGGGCGCCCCGTTCCATGATTGGCAAACGTCTGTTCCCCGCAAAGCAATCGGATGATTCGCAGATCGGGCCAACCACATTGGTCAGCCGGAATCCATCCGCGTCGACTCCGCGCTCATGAATGCCTGTCGTCCCCGGTGTCTCGCGGGAGAAATAGTCCTTGGCGTCTGGAGATCGGAACAGATATGACGGCGGTGTCCGCTCTGATCGGGCCGGCCAGCAGAAATGGTAGGCGTCATACATGGCGGGACGGATAAGATCGTTCATCCCGGCATCCACGATAGTGAAATGCTTGGTGCCGTTATCCTTAGTGTAGAGGACGCGGGTGAGAAGTACAGCGTTGTTGCCCGTGATCGAGCGCCCCGGCTCAATGATCAACTTACAGCCGGTTCCCCTGATGCGCGGGGAGATGACGTCGGCGTATTCCTTAAAAGTGGGAACGGTTTGGTCGCGATACAGGATCCCGAAACCGCCGCCGACGTCCAGGTACTCGAATTGTGCGCGGGGCGATCGGTGCTCGCGGATAAAATCCGACGCTTTGTCGAGCGCCTGGGCATAGGGTTCCACAGAATAGATGGGGCTGCCGAGGTGCATGGCGATTCCAAGGATGCGAATATTGGGCTGTTCGGCGATGTTCCGGACGATGCGGGAGGCAGAAACAAAATCGATGCCAAATTTATTCTCTTTTTTTCCGGTAGTCGTTTTTGTATGGGTTTTGGCGTCGATGTCAGGGTTGATCCTGATCGCTACCGGCGCCACCTTTCCCATGGCGGCGGCTATTGCCTGGATACTGTCCAATTCGGCTTCGGACTCGATGTTGAAGAGGAGGATGTCTGTTTCGAGAGCGCGGCGGATTTCTTCGTCGGACTTGCCAACGCCGGAGAAGACGGTTTTCCTGGAATCGCCGCCCGCCGTGACGACGCGATGGAGTTCGCCTCCGGAAACGATGTCGAAGCCCGCGCCGGCCGATCGGAGAAGAGAGAGAACTGCGAGGTTGGAACATGATTTTACGGAAAAGGCTACGATAGGCGCGGCTTCCGAAAAAGCGCCGCGGATTTCATGAAACGCCGCAAGCAGGCCGTTTTTCGAATAGACGTAGAGAGGTGTCCCGCATTTTTCGGCCAAGCCGCCGGCAGCGACATTTTCGCAAAATAGTTCTCCGCTCCGATACTGGAAGTTCATGCTCGCATCGCCTCTTACCCGTATTCCCTTCGGTTCAACTCGCCGTCGGCTGTTTGCCGTGGACGTTTTCGGCATCGAAAATCCTCTGCCCGTCCTCAACCAGCCCTTCAGGCGTAAGCTTGTTGAAAAAACAGGAACGCATGCCGGTATGGCAGGCCGCGCCGCCATTCTGTTTAATCCTAATAAGTACGCAATCCAGATCGCAATCAAAACGAATTTCACGCACCTCCTGGGTATTCCCGCTGGTTTCGCCCTTGATCCAGTACTTTTTTCGGCTGCGGCTCCAATAAGAGGCAAGTCCTTTGTTCACCGTGTCCGTGAGGCTTTCGCGGTTCATATAGGCCACCATCAGCACTTCGCTGGTCTCGCAGTCCTGCGCAACGCAGGGAATAAGACCGCTCTGATCGAATTTTAAACTATCAAGAAACGACCAATCCATTCTGTTCTCTCCCCTTTTATCAATTGGAAAGGAATCTCTTTCAAATATATCCGTGTCGGCCTGAAATTGTGAGAACCTTCTCCGGTCGAAAAATACAGTTTCAAGCTACAGACAGTATATCAACGGGTTCACCGGTAATTTTTCCCCCGCACATTTCTTGATCTTGCAAGATTATAATCGGTTCCCGGCCCATATGCAAGCGTAAAATCATTATCGTTTGGCCGCCAGGACTTACGCATCTCAATAACCCCGTTTTGTGTAAGATACCCTGCGGCGGCTTGAAATTGTGATTTTTGACCGGAGGGATTTTTGACAATTTCAAACCGGAACTGGTATATACCCAAACCAGAGTGGTTGCCGGCGAATCCGGGGTAAGTATTGACGGCAATTGCCTCTCCAATTGAAGGCTTCACCGAAAACCACTTCGGAATGGGTATAAATCCCCGGATTGCCTGTAAGCCTTTATCGCCACTTTTGGATAAAATTTAAAAGTCCGCAGGAAAACGGCGCCTGGAAACGCTGCCGGAAAGGGTAAGGCTCCTGAATTATACTGT
>JAITKH010000420.1 GCA_031278535.1 Planctomycetota bacterium
AATTGCCTCTCCAATTGAAGGCTTCACCGAAAACCACTTCGGAACGGGTAGATGTGCAGGACGTCGATTTCCCTGAAACACTCCTTGCCAAGCGTAATTTTGGAAATCATAAATTCAAATGGCGGGCAATGTCTGTTGCCGACGGCGCAAAATTGTGATTTTCGGCCAAGTGGTATCGTTCTCGCAATTCACGCCCGCGATGAGCATGCTCCCCGGTAAGGCATTTCAGCTTGACAAATCCATTTGGCCGGAATATAGGTTATATTATTCCGCCCATGGAGGAGAAACCAATATGGCTCCAAAAATCAACCCGTTGGCATTCTTGCTGACCTTGTCCTTTTCCGCGCTCTCCTTTGGCGCCGCCGACGCCGGGGTCAGGACCGCGTCGTTTCGCTTCGGAGGTCTTGACGTTCATGCGCTCCTCGACTTCTCCATGCCGGCAAAGCCCACCCAACTCCTTCTGGGCATATCGCCGGAGGATATCCGGCGATATGTCCCGACCGACGAGGTCGAGTTGCAGGTAACCGCCTTTGTCGTCACGATGGGCGGCAAGACCATTCTCTTCGACACCGGCTGCGGCCCCGGCGCCGGCGGACAACTCCAGGCATGCCTGCGGGCGGATGGTTTCTCGGCCGACGACATCGACGCGGTGGCGATCACCCATATGCACTTCGATCACGTGGGCGGGCTACTTGCTCCGGATGGCGCTGCGGCATTTCCCCATGCGGAAATCCTGATTGCCCGGGACGAGTACGAATGGTGGCTTGCCCCTGGCCGCGAAAACGACGCGCCAGCCAGCCAGCGCGGCATGGTGGCGGAGGCGGCCGCTTCGGTACAGCCTTACGCCGGGAAAATCCGGCT
The DNA here is from genome assembly GCA_031278535.1 of Planctomycetota bacterium. Lineage (GTDB taxonomy): Bacteria > Planctomycetota > SZUA-567 > SZUA-567 > SZUA-567 > JAJBSZ01. The sequence continues at coordinate 862 of JAITKH010000420.1, forward strand.
CTTTTCGTACAACGAGGAGATCCTTCCCGGCCTAGTCGCCCTTGCCGCCCCCGGCCACACCTGGGGACATGCCGTCTATCGTCTCCAGGCCGGCGGCGGTGTCCTCTTCATCGTTGGGGATTTGACGCATATCGCTCCGGTTCAAATGCCGCGTCCGGAGGCGGCCATTGTCTTCGACAGCGATCCAATCATGGCGGTGGAAACCCGAAAGGCGTATTTTGCCAGGGCCGCCCGGGAAAATCTGCCTGTCGCCGGCATGCATCTGCCCTTTCCCGGGGTGGGACGGATATCTTCTGCCGGGGACGGTTTCGCCTTCTCGGCAACAGTGCACGAATGACGGGATGTGCGCCGGCGGTTCAAAGCCCGGATTCCCTTTTCCCCATGTCGCGAAGTGAAATTGCCAATGCCCCCTTTTGTCCTTACCATGCAAAACGTTTCCAAGACCTATGGCGGAAAGCCGGTCTTGGAAAATATCAGCCTTTCTTTTTATCTGGGCGCCAAGATTGGCATCGTCGGCGAAAACGGAGCGGGAAAGTCCACTTTGCTCCGTATCATGGCCGGAATCGACAGGGATATTTCTGGCGAGGCGCAATTGGTCAAGGGAATGCGGGCGACGCTGGTCCCCCAGGAGCCCAGGCTCGACCCGGATAAAAACGTGCGCGGCAACCTCGAAGATTCGGTCGCCCCCGTCAAGGACCTTCTCGCCCGTTACGAAGCCGTCTCGGCCAGGCTGGGGGAGAATCTTTCTCCCGGGGAGATGGACAGGTCGATGGAGGAGATGAATCGCCTTCAGGAAGAAATCGACGCCACGGACGCCTGGGAAATCGACAGGGCCCTGGATATCGCTTCCGAGGCGCTGGTGCTTCCCCCCGACGACGCCGACGTCTCCACGCTTTCCGGCGGCGAACGCCGCCGGGTGGCTCTTTGCAAGGCCCTTCTTGAAAAACCCGACCTGCTGCTTCTGGACGAACCCACCAACCATCTGGATGCCGAAACCATTGCCTGGCTGGAAGATCAATTGCGCGAATACCACGGAACCGTCGTCATTGTCACCCACGACCGCTATTTCCTCGACCACATCACAAAATGGATTCTGGAAATTGAAAGCGGCAGGGGCATTCCCTACGAAGGCAACTATTCCGCCTGGCTGGAACAGAAGGCGGAAAGGCTGCGCCGCCTGGAGAAACGGGAAACCGATCGGCAACGGCTGCTGAAACGCGAGCGCGAATGGATTGGCGCCAGCCCCGCCGGCCGGCTCAAGAAAAACCTGGCGCGGATGGAGCGCTATGACGCGATGCTGCGGGAATCGTTCGAACTGGACAAGAGCGACGTACTCATTCAAATTCCTCCCGGCCCCCGTCTAGGGGACAGGGTATTGCAATTCAGGAATGTTTCAAAAGGCTACGGCGGCGAAAAACTTATCCGCGCCTGCAATTTCACCCTGCCCAAGGGCGGCGTCGTCGGCGTGATCGGCCCGAACGGGACCGGCAAGACCACCATGTTCAGGATGATCGTGGGCCAGGAAAAGCCGGACGATGGTGAGATAATCCTGGGCCAAACAGTCGTCCTCTCGTATGTGGACCAGAATCGTGACGCCCTGAAAGACGCCAACACCATTTTCGAGGAGATTTCGGGCGGCCTGGACGAAATCGAGCTGGGCGGCAAACGCATGAATGCCCGAGCCTATGTCTCCCGTTTCAACTTCAGGGGGCCGCAACAGCAGAAAAAGGTTGGGGAACTTT
>JAITKH010000089.1 GCA_031278535.1 Planctomycetota bacterium
CGGATTCGGCGTCTTCGTCTGGTATTGGTGCCGCATCGAGCCGGAAAACGGACAAATCACGATTCTCATCCGTAAAACGGGGAAAAACCTGCCGCCGGAAGAAATCATCGCCACACGACCGGGCTGGAAAGGCATCCAGCTCGAACCGTTGTCCGAAGGCCGGCATTTTTACAATCCTTACGACTGGGATTGGGAATTCACCGATATCACCGTCATTCCCGCCGGGCGCCTTGGCGTAGTGACCCGGCTGTACGGCGACGACCCGCCTCCCGGAGCCATTATCGCCCCTCCCGGCTGCAAAGGAATATCCGAGGAGATACTCCGCCCGGGCAAGTACCGGATCAACCCCTATGCCGAGAAGGTGGAGATTTTTGACGCCATTACCATCCGCCCCGGGCACGTCGGAGTGGTTGCCCGCCTTTCCGGGCTCGATCCGCTTTCCGACGACGCCGTACCGTTCGAGGCGGTCAATTCCTTTGTCGTTCCCGAGGGAGTGAAGGGCGTGCAGGAAAAGACTCTGGGCCCCGGCACCTATTTTCTTCATCCCTACATCATCGCCGTTACCGACGTCAATCTTCAAAGTCAGCGCTTCGAATTGCAGGGGGAGGACGCCATTTCCTTCCTGACCCAGGACGGCTTCACCGTGGTGGTCGAAGGAACCCTGGAGTTTGCTGTCGCTCGCGGGAAGGCGCCGCAGCTGACCCACCAAGTGGGCGACATGGACGACATTCTGAAAAAGATCATCCTCCCCAAGGCCCGGGGATTCAGCCGGATCGAGGGTTCGAAGCATCCGGCCATCGATTTCATCGTCGGCGAAACCCGGCAGGGTTTCCAGGATTCGCTTGAAAAGCACTTGATTTCCCAGTGCCGCCGCTGGGGAGTGGACATCCGCTCCGTACTCATCCGGAATATCACTCCTCCGGACGAGGTGGCGGCCATCATCCGCGAGCGCGAGGTGGCGCTGCAGAACCAACGGAAAATCGAGCAGCAGATCGAACAGGCACGCTCGCAGGCCGAGCTTACCCGGCAGGAAATGCTGGCGGTACAAAATCGCGAGAAAGTGGAATCCGAAACTTCCGCCATCCGGGCCAGAATCCAGGCCGAGCAGGAACAGTCCGTGGCGCTCACTTCCGGGTATCGGGAGTTGGAAGTGGCCCGGCTGGAGGCCGAGGCCGCCAAACTTCAGGCCGAGGCCGTCCGCATTCGGGCCGAAGCCGAGCGGGACGTCATCCAGATGCGCAACGAAGCCGACGCGTCGGTGACCGCCGCCATGTCGGAAGCCTTCGGCGGCGGCGAAAATCTGGCCCGCTACACGCTCTATCAAAAGACGGCGCCGCTTATCCAGGCGATCGTTTCGACCGATCGGGCGCCCGGTTTGGGCGGCATCTTCAAACCATTCATGCCAGACGCGAGGAAATGGGCCGAACAGGGGGACGGGCGGGAAAAGATCCCTCCCCCTTCCATCCGCTAGCGATCTGAAAAGGCTGATCGTATAAATGCCGAAGTCCGTTCGCCCTGGAATCGACCTCCGGCGCCGAAGGGGAATCCATTTCCCCAGGGGCGGAAGCCGGATGGGCCGGGGCAATCCCGGCAAAGCCGCAGGCTTTGCGGAGCGGCGGTCCGTTCCGCACGGTTGTTCTCCTCCTCTCATTCCGCCTTTTCCGGCACGCCTCTTTCTCTGGTCATTGTCTCTGGATTGTCCAAATGATGGAAAGCCTGAATCCCCAGCAACTGCGGGCAGTACGCCATCGTGATGGCCCGCTTCTGATTCTCGCCGGCGCCGGCACCGGCAAGACCAGGGTGATAACCGAACGCCTTGCCCGGCTCCTACGGGAAGGGGTTCAAGCCAGAAACCTCCTGGCCGTCACCTTTACCAACAAGGCGGCCGCCGAAATGCGCGATCGCCTGATCGGCCTGGCCGACCGGAGTTTCCGGCCCAGGGACGTCATTCTTTCGACTTTCCACAGCTTGGCCGTCCGCCTGCTTCGGGCCGACGCCTCTCGTGTGGGATTCACATCCGGCTTCCTGATTTGCGATCAGGGGGAGCAGATGGCGGCCGTCCGCAAGGCGATGTCCACGATCAGAAGCGGGACACAGCCGGCTGCCGACAAAGTCCTGGCCCGCATCGGGGCGCTCAAGAATCGCGGAATTTCTCCCGGGGCTTTCGCCCGTTCCGCCGCGGACGACGAGGAAATGATTCTGGCGGCGGTTTACCGTCGCTACCAGGAGACGCTCCAGAGGCAGAACTTCCTTGATTTCGACGATCTCCTGCTTCAAGCCATGCGACTGCTCCGGGAAAATCCGGATGTCCTTGACCGTTGGCGGGATCGTTTCCGGTATCTGATGATTGACGAATTCCAGGACGCAAACCAGGCGCAGTTCGACTTGATGCGGCTTCTCGCCAGTCCCCGCGACAATCTCTGCGTGGTCGGGGACGACGACCAGTCCATCTATGCCTGGCGCGGAGCCGCGGCCGGGAACATCCTTCGCTTCCGGGAAAGTTACCCCGAGGCCGTCGAGGTGACGCTCGAACAGAATTACCGCTCCACCTCAACCATCCTCTCCGCCGCCAACGCGGTGATCCGCATCAACCCGGGGCGGCGGGAGAAGAATCTCTGGTCCGATCTGGGCCGGGGTCGGCCTCTCCGGCTCCTGGCCGCAAACGATCAGTTCGAGGAAGCGGAATGGATCGCCAGGAAAATCCGCGACAGGATGTCCGAAGAGGGGAGGAAAGCCCGTTTTTCGGACTTTGCCGTAATCATTCGGGCCAATGCCCAGTCACGGCCGCTGGAGGACGCATTTCTCGCCGCCCGGACACCTTTCGAAGTGATAGGCGGCCAGAGTCTGTTTGATCGCAAGGAAGCCAGGGACGTACTGGCCTTTCTCGCTTTGGCGTTGAATCCCCTGGCCGACGGCCCGCTGCGCCGGATATTGGGCGTTCCGCCCCGAGGCATCGGCGAAAAGACGCAGGATGCCCTGGCGGCCGGCGCCGTCTCCGAAGGGACGCACCTTTTCCAGTTGTTGGCCTGGCCGGAAAGGGCGCCCGGCGTGGGCGGGGCCGAAGCCGCCGCCTGTCGCCGCTTTGCCGCGGAAATCCGTTCCTGGGGAGAGCGGTTGAGGCGGGACGGCGTAAACGGCTTGGGAAAGGCCATCCTTGAGGAAACCGGCTATCAGGAGGAAATCCGGAATCTCTACCGCGATCCGTTGGAGGCCGCATCGAGATGGAACGAGGCGCTGGAGACAGGCGAGTCGCTTGCCGCTTTCGCCGCCCGAATTCCCGGGGCCCGGCCGGAGGAGACGCTCGCCCCCTTTCTAGACGAGGCGGCGCGGGCCGGCCCGCCCGCCCGCGGGGAGGGGAGGGCTCGGGAC
>JAITKH010000138.1 GCA_031278535.1 Planctomycetota bacterium
TCCCTGGCCAGCATCTCGCCGATCCGGAAACGCCGGCCCACGCCGCGAAGGAAATCGAGCAGGGTGAGGGAAAGGAGCCAGTCGGCGTTGTTCACCAGCATGGCGGCGCCGCAGCCGAAATCGAGGAATCTCTCGAGCTGTCCGCGGATGCCGGCGACGTTTTCCCGTACCCGGTCCATATCGAGAAGATTCCTTTCGGAGCTGCGGCCGGAGGGATCGCCGATGCACCCGGTGGCGCCGCCGACCAGTACCACCGGCCTGTGGCCGAAATCCTGGAGGCGGCGCATGGTGACGACGGCAAAGAGATTGCCGAGCTGGAGGCTGTGAAAAGAGGGATCGAAACCGCAATAGAACGAAACCCTTTCCCCGGAAAAAACTTCCCCCAGGCCGGGATCGGAAACGGCGTCGACGATGCCGCGCGCCGACAGTTCCTCCAATGCGCCCATGTCTTCTCTTTCGTAACGGGTTGACGAAATCGCACCCCATGCTGTAAAATATATGTGGGCGGCCTTTCCAGGCAATGGAAAACCGCTGCCGGGGAAAGTTCCCGGACATCCGTCGGGAGAAAGGGAGGGAAGGGGGACATTTTCCGAAAGGCGCTCCGGCGCGGCGGGAAAGTATTTTTTGGAGGATTCTGTCCGCCGGGCCGCTTCGAGGTTCCCGGTCCGGCGTGTAAAAGGGCGAGGCATGGCCAAGCGACATAAAAAGAATACCATAGTCGGACTGGATCTCGGAACCAGTTCCGTCAAACTGGTTGAGTTGACCTGCAAGGCCGAAAACCTCACCATGGCGGCTTGCGCCTATATTCCCGTGGAAGATCCTTCCCTGTACGATATTGCGATAAAGGCGGCAATCAAGACGGCGACGACCAAGGCGAAGCGGGTGGTCGTCGGTTTCAGCGGCAAGAGCACGCTGCTCCAGGACATAACCCTGCCGAACGGCCACGACGACAATCTGGACGAAGCGGTGGCCGAAGAAGTCGCGAAATACATTCCCTATGACGTCAGCGAGGCCCAGATCGATTACCATGCCTTTGAGGATGGCGACAATCAGACGCGGCTGCTTCTGGCGGCGGTTCGGCAACAAGATGTAGATGACAAGCTGGAGATTTTGTTCAACGCCGGCGTCACGCCCATTCAGATAGACGTGGAATTGGTGGCATTGGCGAACGCCGCTGAAACCGCGAACATCGGGGAAGAGTTTTTCCCGGAGGGAAAGGGGGTGGGAATCGTCAATTTCGGCGCCTCAAAAACCCTCATCACCATCACGGACGGAAAATACAGCGTGTTTCGGGAGTTTCCGGTCGGGGGCATTGCCCTGACCGAAATGATCTCGCAGCGGGTCGGCTGCGCCATGACGGCGGCGGAACAAATCAAGCTGGTGCCGGGCGACAAGATGGACTTGGTGAAAGACGCCATCTATCCCGGCCTTGAGGATATAGCCGCCGAAATACAGTCGTGCCTGGACTCTTACAAAAATGCTTCCAGGGGCCGCAAGGCGGAGAAGCTTCTGCTTTCTGGAGGGCTGATCGCCTTTCCCGGCATTGTTGCCCTCTTTACCCGGATGACCAAGACCGAAGCAAGCGTCTTCAATTCCTTCGGGCCGGCAATCATATCCAAGGGAGCCGAGGGGGTCATGGAAGCGCACGGGCACGAAATGGCGGTGGCGTTTGGATTGGCCTGTCACGCCCGGGACTGAGGCGGCGGGTGCGCGAAAGGGAGGCGGCGCCATGATTACCATCAACCTTTTGCCCGAGGTGATGCGCAAGAAAAGCGGCATGCCGGTGATGCACTTTATCGGCATTTGCGCGGGAGTGGCCATCTTCGCCCTTCTCGGCTACGCCGTATTTTATTACACCTATTCCGTCATCCCGGCGCTGACCCAAAGGCGAGCCGTCCTGGACAGACAGAAAAAGGAACGTGCGGACCAGGCGGGGGAATTGAAGAAGATCGAGGCTGACATCGCCAAATACGCGAATTACGTCAATGCCGTGAAAACCCTCTACCGCAACCGCGTGGTATGGGCGAAAATCCTGGCCGACATCAAGAATATCGTCAATTTCGATCCGTCCATGAGTTTTTACAACTCCGACATGCGCCATATCTGGTTCACCAAGATGACCGGTTCGGGAAAAACCATAACCTTGAACGGTTTCGCCACCGCCGCCACCGAAACGGAGGCGATGCAGATGCCGGAACTGCTGCTCAAGGAATTTCGCGTCTATGCGCCCGTGACGCTGCCCGAAAAAGACGAGGAGGAACGGCTGCGGACGCGCCTGAAGACGGTCATGATCGAATACGAAGCGCTGCGCCGCAACAATCCCGATCTTCCCCTTCTGGGGCCGGAAGAGGAGGATATCCGCAAACGCTTGGAGGACATCAAAAACATCAAGTCCGGCGGCATCGCCACAATTCCTTTCCTGGCGCTCATATCGCCGGAATCGCTCCGGCTTATCAACGTCAACTGGAGCGCGGCGCCCAGGCCCCGCGGGCAGAGGACGGATTCGAGCGGGAATTTCCCGAATCAGGCCTGGTCGTTCGGGATCACCATGAGTCTCAAGTAAGGCCGGCGGAACGGGGAGGAACAGCGGCATGTTGGCAAACAAGAATGTGGTTGGCATGTTGGCGGCCGCGATAGTCCTTTTTCTCGGCGGAGTCTATTATTTGTCCACCCTTGTCCGATCCGCCGGAGATTTCTGGCCCTTTGAGAACGAGCCCGGCAGCCTGGTCGCCGGCATTTCCGGTCTCCAGAGGGATATCGCCAATCTCCAGGCGGAGATCAAGAAAATTCCTGAAGCCAAGGAGAGGCTTGCGGGAATAACCTCCGAATACGATCTGGCGACCAGGGTGCTGCCCCGGGAAAACAGTCCGGATCAGCTTATCGCCGCCATCAATACCAAGACGTACCAGGCCGGGGTGATTCCCACCCGCCTCGTCCCCCGGGCCGCCCGGGCGCCAAGTCAGCCTGGCGGGCGGCAACGGGGCGGGGGAAGCACGCCCAGTTTCGAGGAGTGGACTTTCGAGCTTCTCATCACCGGCACGTATGATCAGATTGGCACGTTCGTCAACTACATGGAGGAGTTCGAAAGCACCGACACGGCCAGGACCGGAAGCGAGAAACGTTTTTTCCAGGTGCAGTCCATCGACATAACGGCCCAGGACAACGGGCTGGGCTTCATTGGCGGTTCCGGCGAGACGGGCGCCGAACGGCAGCGGCACCAGTGCCGTCTGGTTATGCAGACCTACCGGTACACCGGGAGCGAATGACGCCGCCGCTTTTTCTGGAGAAGACGATGCGAAAAGTCGCGTTCATGGCGGTTTTTTTCTGCCTCCTGCTTGCCTCGCGCCCCGAGGCCGCCTTTGGCGGCCAGCGGCGCGCGCAGGCGGCGCCTCCAAAAAAAGAAGACCCGTTCGACAAGATGTCGATCGAGGAAATTCGGAGCTACTACAGCTATTATTTCCCGAAAGGCGAACGCGATCCCTTGATCATGCGCCTGCCGACGGACGCCGAACTCGGCATGATCAAGGAAGACGGCATGAAGGCGATTCCGACGATACCGGAAATGGAATCCGCCCTTTCGGAAATGCTGTCGATGATCGCCGACGCCCTGAAGCAATTGAAATATGATGAGGCGCTGAAATTGTCTGAAGACATGACGAACAGGGTCGAGAACGAGTGGCCGCCGCTGCGCCCGGAGATGATCGAGTTGATCCGCCAGCGCGAAACTCTGCAGACTTACCGGCGATTGGCCGCCGATCTGAAGCTGAGACACGATATCCAGACGGAATTCGCGAGCATGACGCTGAGAATCGACGGCGTGACCTGGTCCCGTTCCGACGCCAAGGCGATCGTGAACAGCCGGGCGCTGGCGGCGGGCGAATTGCTGCTGGCCGAAAGGCCGCAGGGGGATTTGCGGGTCGAGACCATTGACGAAAACGGCGTGGTGTTCCAATTCAAAAACGTCCGGTTCCGGAAACCCGTGGAACTTTTCGCCTCGCCCTGATCCGTTGTTTCCCCGAATCGCCCGATTGCCTTCGACATTTACGGCGCGGGAGAGTCCTTGCGCCGCAATTCGCCTTTTTCGTATTCTTCGTCGACGATCAGGTTGCCTTTTTCGTCCCATTCCCGCCAGAACCCCTGCGGTACCCCAAGGGTAAGGCGTATTTCCCGCGCCTTGTTCCCGTTCGGATGGAACCAGGCCTGGACGCCGTCCATCACGTCGTCCGAATAGTTCAGGCTCATGTCGACGCCGCCGTCCGGACGAAAGAAAACGCTGGGGCCGCTTTTCCGGCCGCCCCGGAATGTCTCTTCGGCCTGGAGCAGTCCGTTCTCGTCCCAGATCCTCCGCACGCCCTCGATTTCCCCACAGGAAAAAGGCATGGCTGCCTGGATGGAGCCGTTCTCGTGATAGAAGGTCACCGTCCCGTCCTGGACGTCGGCGATCCATGGCGCCTCCACCGCCACCTGTCCCGAGGCGAACCAGGTCCTTTCCACCCCGTCCCGCTTGCCGCCGCGGTAGGGAATTTCGGCATGGGTGCCGTCCTCATGGTTGACGCGCTGCGCTCCCTCCAATTTGCCGGCGGCATATTGACCGGTTGAAAGCGGACGGCCCGCCTGGTCGAAAGTCTGGTAGGGGCCGTCGCGTTCGCCGTTCCGGTAGGAATAGCTCGCGATCATCCGGCCGTCGCCGGTCCACTGGCGCCATGTTCCAGAGTAACCCGGAGGAGGATCCAGTTTTCCGTCCGGCAGGCCGGCAGCCTGCCAGGCGTACAGGCGCCAGTGCCATTGTGGATTGGCGAACGGGAGAAAAAGCCACCCCGCCGAGATCGGGAGAACGAGAAGCAGGCCGGCCGCGAAAATAATTTTTTTTGTTTTCCCGCTCATGACGCCTCCGCAATTGGGGTCATTTCCGATCCTTGAGGATGACTCGCCAGGACATGGGTGATATATGGCCGGGATCGCAGTCGGGCGACAGGGTGAAACCGGCCCAGACGGCAATCAAAAGGCAAGGGATATACGGCAGGAAAGCGAGGGCATAGGCATCGGCGGCGGAGAGCCCCATGCGATCGCCCAGGGCGAGCAGGGCGCCGCAGGCGATTTGCAATACCGCGCCCGATATGAAGCACATGCTTCCCAGGGCGCCGCTGCCCACGGCGGTCAGGCGTGCGCCGAACAGATTCCGGACCGAGGAGTAGATCACGACGTTCGGGGCGTTGATGGCCATGCCGAGGACGAGGGAGAGCATGACCAGTCCGGCATAGCCGATTTTGCCGTTGAATGCCAAAAGGGGCAGGAACGAAACGAGGCCGGCCAGGGCGGCGACGCCCAGGCCCAGCCGGTTGGAGCGGAGTTTTTTCCCGCAAATCCAGGCGATCGCCGGATTGCCGGCGATGAAGCCGAAAGAAAACATCGAAACCACGAATCCGGCCTTGTCGTCGGCCAGGCCATAGACATCCTTGAGATAGGGCACGGCCCACAGGCCGACATAGGACATGTAGATGCCTGCCATGCTGACGAACCAGAACGCCAGTTTCCAGAAATCCCGGTTGTGCGACATGATCCGGAAACCGTCCACCATGATTTTTCGAGTGACGGGGTCGCGGGGCGTGTTCTGGATGCCCAGTTCGCCTTCGCTTCCCGGAGGCGGCCAGTCCCGAATGGTCAAGAAGGAGATGCATGAGGAAAAAATGGTTAAAAGCGCGATCAGCAGGAAAACGCCGCGCCATCCCCAGACGACATTGAGCATGGCCAGCGGCCCGGCGCCGAGAAAGGCGCCCAGCCCCCCGAATGCGAAGAACACGGCGCAAATGGAGGCGTACGCCTCGCCTTTGTACCAGCGGCTGAAAAGCGTGAGGGAGGAGGTCATGGTGACGGAGGTGCCGGCCCCGGTAAGCGCCCGGCCGAGACAGGCGACCAGGAAGGAGTCGGTCCAACAGAACAGCAGGCCGCCGACGCCGGAGACAAAGAACATAAGGTACTGCGTGCGCCTCGGTCCCAGCCAGGCGGCAACCATTCCGGAGAAGAGCATGGAAGGGGCGTAAGCGTACAGGTAAATTGACCCGAGCAATCCCATGCCATCCGGAGAAAGCGACATTTCCCGCATAATATCCTTGGCCACTACGGTCAGCGCCACGCCTTGCACAAAGGGTTGCAAATAGATTACCGACAAGGCTGCAAAAAGATACTTGCGGTACAGGACGACGCGATTCGCCATTGCCCCTGCATCTTCACGAGACCTGGAGCCATTCATTCCGAAAGGATGGCGCCAAGGCATGCCGCCATCCAGCAATGTCGGGCGTTGTGCGCACCGGAGATTCCCCTCCCTTCGAGCCAGGACGAAGGCGGGCGCCGCGACACGAAAAACAGTGTATCCGAACCGCCGGCCGGGTGCAAGAAGGGAATCCGCCCGGGGCGGCTGCGAAATGCGGGAAAAGTCCTTGCCTGATTGCAGCGTGCGTGGATAATGGGCCGCAGCCTTGGGACGGGCGGCATTTTGGTATCCGCATTCGCAAAGGAGTTGAAAATGGCGGTACACTACAAGAGTCTAGGTTTGGTCAGTACCGGGGACATGTTCAAGAAGGCGGTCAAAGGGGGATATGCCATTCCCGCCTACAATTTCAACAATATGGAACAGCTTCAGGCCATAGTCCAGGCCTGTACCGAGACTGCCAGTCCGGTGATTCTGCAGGTTAGTTCCGGCGCCCGCAAATATGCCAATCAGACGCTTCTCCAATATATGGCCCAAGGCGCGGTCGAATATGCCAAG
>JAITKH010000151.1 GCA_031278535.1 Planctomycetota bacterium
TTTTTCCGCAGCCGCATTCGCCTGTAAGGAGCATGGCGCCCTGTCCCTCGGTCGCCACATAAAGGGCGCGCGCCAAGGCCTCTTCATACTGGCCGGTAAAGAACAGATAACGGGGATCCGGAGTGTTTCGAAACGGTTTGTCCGCGAGCCTCCAGTATTCCTCGTACATTTCAGGGCTGGAACCCGTAATCCACCAGTTCGGCGGCGGGAAAGTCGGGATCGGAACACCAGGTTTTTACCAGGCCGCCGATTGGCGCCGAATCGGACACCCACAGCCGAAACTCCCGGACGCCGTCGTCGTCGGTGAAAGCCACCTCCACCACATCCAGCTCCGAATCCCTGACAGTCAAGGCGCCCCGGGTGATTTGCGTGGCCTTCTTCTCCAGTTCGGCAATGCGCCCGGCAAAGCCGGACGGCCTGATTTCGATGTCGCGGACATCGTCCCCGCCGTCTTCCGCGCCCGCCAGCTTTTCGATGCGCAGGATCAGTACCTTGTCGTCGCCCTCGCCCTTGATGTCAACAATCGAGAAACGGGTGTACTCGCCCGACCGTTCTCCCGACACGTCCTGGAACAACAGCCACTCTCCCACCCGGGCTTGGGGCAGCCGGTTGGGAATTTCGCCCGAAAGGCCGATGGCAACCGGCAGAAAAGCCAGAAACAGCCCCGTCACGAATCCCCGCATCGCGCGTCTCCTTGTCATGAAAACCGTTCTTCCGTTTCCGGCGCCGGGGCGTCCAGGAATCGATCCAGCCGATCCGCAAGCGTTTCGCAGGTCTGGGCGCCGAAAAGGCGTTCAATTTCCCGGCCATCCCTGAAAAAAATCAGGGTCGGAATTTCCTCCACCAGGCAGTCGACCGCCGCTTCGCTGTTCTCGTCCACATTCAGCCTGGCGATCCGGATCCGGCCCGAGTAGGCGGCCGCCAGTTTTTCCAGCTCCGGATCAAGCAGCCGGCAGGCCGGGCACCAGGAACCGTGGAAATCCACCAAAACCACTCCCGACCCCGTGACGCTGACGAAGTCGGCATCGGTCAGTTCCAATACGCCAATAGGCATGGTTCCGTTTCAGAGCAGCTTGTCCAGTTCGCCGGCCAGCTCGTTGCTTTCGGTCACCCCCACAAGCCGCCGCTCCTCCTTTCCATCCTTGAGCAGGATGATGGTCGGAATGTTGTTGACGCCAAATCGGGCGGCCGTTTCGCCATTCTGATCGACATCCATCTTGGCGATCAGCGCCCGGCCCGCGTAGGCGTCGGCCAACCCCTCGACAATCGGCCCCTGGCGCCGGCAAGGCGGACACCAGGCCGCCCAAAAATCCACCAGGGCCACGCCGGCTGATACGGCGTCATTGAAGGTGGCGTTGGTCAGTTCCCGAACTTTCCCAGGCATGGCGCCTCCTTGTCGTCTCTTGCCGGCGGCCACAGGCAGTATGGCCAACCCCGTCTCTCAAGTCTACGCGATCCCCCGGCGCAATGCCACGAAAAGTTTCCGGCGCGCGGCAAAACGCACGAATGGCGGCAGGGAGACATGAATCGGGAAAACGGATGGGGAATTCGCCCCGGGGCGCCTTCATGGAAGCGGGATTTCCAGTCTGGCCCGGAAATCGTCAATCTGCCGCATGATCCGGACGATCTCGCCATGGGGCATTTCAGGGCATTCGATTTCCCCGGCGCCGAGCGCGCGCGCAGCCGCCTCGACCTCGTATTCGAATCCGGTGATCTGGGGCGGGGAAGCGAAGGATCGGCCGGGAACCCGCGACGTCGAGAACAGCCGCGCCGATTGCGGATTGATCAGATTCTCCACCAGAAGATACCCCCGCTCGCCGGCAATCATCGCCTGACGGCCGGTGTCGGCCGCGACGGCGGCGTGCAGGACGGCAAACCGGCCATCCCGATTGGCCAGCGTCAGGCTGGTCTGGAGATCGAGGCCGGAGGCGTGCCTGACGCAGGCGGCTCCGATCGGTTCCAAATCCGAACCGAGAAACATGGCGGCGAAATTAAGCAGGTAAACCCCCAGGTCCATCAGCGCTCCGCCTCCCAGAGCCGGATCATGAATGCGGGGCATTGTTTGCACATTGTTGCCCAGGCTTCCGGTCAGGACGGCCAGCCGCCCGACGGCGCCGCCGTCCAGGAGTTCCCGGACGGTGCGGCAGAACGGAAGGTACCGTGTCCAGATCGCCTCGGCCAGGAAGAGGCCTTTCCTCCTGGCTAAGGCTATGGCGTCCTCCGCTTCGTCGGCCGTCATAGTGAAAGGCTTTTCGCAGAGGACCGGTTTGCCATGTTCGAGGCACAGGCGGATATGGGCGTGATGGAACGTGTTCGGGGTTGCCACATACACCAGATCGACGGCGGGATCGTCCAGCAGTCCTTCGTAAGAAGCATAGGCCTTTTCCGCCCCGTGGCCGTCGGCGAAGGCGCGGGAGCGCTCTCCGTCGCGGGAGGCGACGGCATACAGCCGGGCCGAGGACATTTTCGCCAGCGTCGCGGCCATCTTGGCGGCGATGGCGCCGGGGCCGAGAATGCCGAGATTGAGGCGTTTCGCCATGGGAATGTCTCCTTTCGTGGCGGCGAGGCCATGATACTCCGCCCGGCGGCGGCGTCAATCCCGAATGTCGGCGTCCGCTTCCTGTTCGTCCCGTCCAGGTTTTGCCGCCGGCTTCCTTCAGACCCCGACTCGCGACGGCGCCCTTGCCTTTGGCTAACGATTCCGTTTCACTCCGGCTCGTAGGGGACTCTCACCTCATTAGACATACGGCCTGCCCGGCGTACCAAGCAACCGGAACGGGCTTTCGCCCGTCCCGGCCTGTTGTTTTCATCCTGGCCGATCATGCCGCGGGGAAGGGGATCAGCCCCGTTTCCTTGCCCTGAGGGCGGCGGTGCGGCGGTGCGGGTGCGTGCGGCTGACGCGCTTCACGGATCGTTTCGCGGCTTTTTGCGCCGCGTTCCGCCGGCGAACCTTGCGCCGTTCCTTCAACAGTGCGGCCCGTTCGGCTTTCCTGGTGTTCTTTGGCATGACTCGATTCCTTTGGCCCGCCGCCGGAGCGGCGCCTTGCGCGAAGGCTTTATCGAAAAGGAGAAATATTATGGATTGCAAGCGAAATTGTCAAGGGAAAAACGCGGCCGCTTCAGCAATGCGTAAGGATCTTGTCGAGGAAATCCTTGGCCCGATCGGTTTTTGGGTTGGCGAAGAACTCGTCCTTCGGGGAGTCCTCCATGATCCGGCCCTCGTCCATGAACACCACCCGGTGCGCCACCTTGTGGGCGAAGCCCATTTCGTGGGTCACCACCATCATGGTCATGCCTTCGTTGGCCAATTCCACCATGACGTCGAGCACTTCGTTGATCATTTCCGGATCCAGGGCGCTTGTGGGCTCGTCGAAAAGCATGGCCACCGGATCCATGCACAGCGCCCGGACAATGGCCACCCGCTGCTGCTGGCCGCCGGACAGTTCG
>JAITKH010000158.1 GCA_031278535.1 Planctomycetota bacterium
GGAAATCGCCTTCCAGACCAACCTTCTCGCCCTGAACGCCGCCGTCGAGGCGGCGAGGGCCGGGGAAGCCGGCAAAGGCTTTGCCGTGGTGGCCGACGAGGTGAGGAACCTTGCCCAGCGGTCGGCCCAGGCCGCGAAGGAAACCACCGTCCTCATTCAAACGACTCTGGACAGGGTGGGAAAAGGAAACGAAACGGTTGAAACCCTCAGGAGGGATTTCGCCTCGATCCAGGAAGGGGCGGAAAGCATCGGACGGCTCATACGGGATATACTGACGGCGACGGACGAACAGACACAAGGAATCGAGCAGGTAAGCACTTCCACCATCCAGATAGACAAGACGATGCAAGGGAACGCCGCCGGCGCGGAGGAAACGGCCGCCGCCGCCGGAGAACTGGCGAAACAGGCGAACATGTTGGGAAGCATTGTGGCTGAACTGACATTGTTCCTCCACGGGAAAAAGGCGAGCGTCGCCGCCGGCCCGGACGGCAAGAGGATGCCGCCGAGGGCGCCCATGAAGGCGTTGACAACAACGGCGTAGGGTTCGATACAGGAAAATAATCTTTTGCCTAACATGGCGATATAAGGCAATTCGACTCCGGCGCCTCCTTGCGGCCAGGTTTTCCAGGGCGAATCGCATTCTCATGATCAGCATTCTCGTCATCGCCCCCTACCAGAAGTTCGCCGACCTGTTTCGCGAGGTTTCCGCCGCCCAGGCAGGCGAAGTGGTGCAGGACAACGAGGCTCCCCGATACTCCTTCGACGTGGTCGTCAGCTATGACCAGGACAAGATCAAGGCCATGCGTCCGGCCAACGACGTGGTCATCGCCCGGGGCTATTCGGCGCAACTGCTGAAACGGGGCGGCGTGCCGGTAGTGGAGGTGCCGGTGCTGCCCAACGACATCATCCGCTGCATCCGCAGGATAAAAGAAAGGCACGGCCGGAGGAAGGTATTGTTTCTTGCCACCTCCAGCCTCACCCAGCACGCCGAATCCCTGTCCGAGATTTTGGATTGGGAGATAGAGGTTATCGACATGCCGTCGAGCATGGCAGGCGAACCCGAGACCGCTTTCGGCAAGATCAGGGATCGCGACTGCGTCGTCATCGGCGGCCAGCCTGTATGCGCCCTGGCCGAAAAGCTCGGCTATCCCCACTTCATCGTCGAGTCCGGACCGGAATCCATGCGCACAGCTCTCGCCGAGGCCAAACGCATCGGCTACATCCGCCGCAAGGAGCAGGAGAAGGCCCAGAGCTTCAAGACCATCCTCGACCACAACGCCGACGGCATCGTCGCCCTGGATCAAAAGGAGCGCTTCACCTCCATAAACGCCATGGCGGAGAAAATCCTCGGCATCTCCGCCGGCGAAGTCATGGGGAAGAGCCTCTCCGACTACCATCCGGACACGGAACTGTGCGGCTTCCTTGCCGCGACGCCCCACTGTTCCGACGAGGTGGTCAGCCTGCGCGACGTGCCGCTGGTTGTGAACAAGACCCCGATTTTTCTTGGCCAGGAACGCATCGGTTCGGTCGTCACCCTGCAGTATGTGACGAAGATCCAGAATTCGGAAAAGAAAATCCGCAACAAGATTACGGAGCGCGGCCTGGTGGCGAAGCATTCCTTCGCCGACATCCAGGGCCGCAGCGCGGTCATCCGCCGCGCCATCGCGACGGCGCGCAAGTACAGCGCGGCCGACGCCGGCGTCCTCATTGCCGGGCAAAGCGGAACGGGAAAGGAACTGTTCGCCCAGAGCATCCACAACGAGAGCTGCCAGCGGCAGTTTCCCTTTCTCGCCATCAACTGCGCCGCCATCCCCGAGTCGCTCCTGGAGAGCGAACTCTTCGGCTATGTCGAAGGCGCGTTCACCGGCGCGAGCAAAGGCGGCAAGCCAGGCCTCATCGAGCTGGCGCACCGGGGCACCCTGTTCCTGGACGAAATAGGGGAGATGCCCATGCGGCTGCAGGGCCGTCTTCTGCGGGTCCTGCAGGAGAAGGAGATCATGCGTTTGGGAAGCGACAAGGTGACCCACGTTTCCATCCGCGTCATTTCCGCCACCAACAAGGAGTTGCTCGCCCTCGCGGAAGAAGGAAAATTTCGCGAGGATCTCTACTACCGGCTTGCCGTCCTCAATCTCCGCCTGCCTTCCCTGGACGAACGCCGGGAGGATATCCCCGGACTCGCCCGGAGTTTTCTCGAATCCTATGCCGCCGGGAAAGGGGGAACGCTGGAAATCGATCCCCAGGCCATGGCCCGCCTCTGCACCCTTCCCTGGCCGGGAAACATCCGCGAATTGCGCAACACCTGCGAGCAGCTGGCGGTTCTCAGCGAGAACGGGCGCATCGACGTTGAAAGCGTCGAACAAATCGCCGCGGAAAAGCTCACCCGAAACCGCGCCGGCGCCGAAGCCGCTGCGGACATGCCGCCGCCCCCGACCCGGGAGAGCGTTGCCGTCCTTCTGAAAGACGGTTGCACGCGACAGGAAATCGCCCGGCAATTCGGGATCAGCCGCTCGACGCTGTGGCGTGCCATGCGCGGATGGAACATGTCGCAATAGATGGGTCATGGAACGTATCGCGAGACGTTTTTGCGACGTTTCACCCGATGTTTTTGCGATATTCCAGCCAGTTGCCCTATCGGGCGAAAGAAAATATGATTTTCTCACCTCATAACCATCCAAATCATAACATGATAGATTTTTTCGGTTTTGATTCCACTTTTGTTCAGATGTTTTCCCGTTTTTGGAATCGATTTTGCTTTTTCTCCCGTGCGCACTCAAGAGGCATAAAGAAATAAGGGTTGAGAATTTCGGCTCGATCCTTGCATCACCAGGAACATGCCGGATTGGGAGCGGCAACTTTATCCATAACTTTAGTTTTGCAGGACAGTAGGAAAGTATTGCAGTACGTCACGCGAGACCTGTTCCCTGCTGATGGATTCCTTCGCCGGATAGACCCATATTTCACATCCGAGCCGCAAACCAGGCTGCAGATCGTACCGGCCTGGCAGCGGCAATGTTCTCCATCGCCGGCGTGTTGTGCGGACAACGGCGGCGGGCCAGGCCGGTGGTTTCCGGGTTTTCCGGCGACGGGAAGCGCCTTTTCCGGCGGAAAGGATTTCACGTGGCGCCATTGCGATGGTTGGACAGGAATTTCGAGCATGTACTTCTCGCCGCGCTCCTGGCGGTGCTCACAGTGTTCTCGTTTTTGAACGTGACACTCCGGTATGGGTTCAACAGTTCCATCGTGTGGTCCGACGAGGTATGCCGGTATTCGCTGGTGCTTTCGGGGTTTTTCAGCATACCCTGCTGGCTGCGCCATAAAACCGGGCTGCGCGTCGACGCGTTCCTCTCTCTTTTCCCCGGAAGGATCAGGGCCGTTTTTGATTGGGGCGCCAGCCTCCTGATGCTGGCCCTTTTCTCGTATCTGACCTATGGAATATGGCTGGTGACACGGCACTCGCTGCGCATCAACCTGCTCAGTCCCACTCTCCGTTTCCCGCTTGCATACCTCTATGGCGTCATCGCGCTGGCCTTCGTCCTGTCATGCACGCGCCTGCTTCAGGCCCTGGCGCAGCAAATCCGGCGGGGCACGGCCGCGTCCGGCGACGCGGCCGTCGGGGGAGGGGGCCGGGAATGAACATGTTGCTGTTCTTTCTGATCATGGGGATACTCCTGGTCGCGGGCCTCCCGGTCGCCGCCGTGTTCGCGACTATGGCCATCCTGCCCAAGCTGCTGAACCCGGCTTTCGCCTACGACATCGCCGCCGTGGTCAGGAGCATGATCAACGGCCTGGACTCCTTCGTCATGCTGGCCGTCCCGCTGTTCATGGTCTCCGGCATGATCATGGCCAGGGGCGGGTTGTCGGAAAAGCTGTTCAATTTCTTCGCCTACTTCATCGGCAACAAAACGGCGGGATTTCCCTGCGCCGTGGTCATCACCTGCATGTTTTACGCCGCCATCTCCGGCTCCTCCCCCGCCACCGTTTCGGCAGTGGGCGCGATGACCATCCCCTTCCTGGTCGGCCTCGGCTACAACCGGACGTTCGCCACCTCCATCGTTACCGTCGCGGGCGGCCTTGGGGTCATCATCCCGCCAAGCATCTCCTACATCGTCTTCTCCTCGCTGACCAACGCGTCGCCGGCCAAGCTTTTCATCGCCGGTACGCTGCCGGGAATCCTCATCGGCATCAGTCTCATGCTGTATTGCTACATACACTGCCGCTGCCGCGGCGAAGACCGGGAGAGGCTGGAGGAGAACTACCGGGCCATCCGCGCCAATGGCTTTCTTCCCCTGTTGCGCAAGAGCTTCTGGGCGCTGTTGACCCCTGTCATCATCCTCGGCAGCATCTACGGCGGCATCGCCTCCCCGACCGAGGCGGCGGTCATCTCCGTCTTCTACGGGCTTTTCGTCTGCATTGCCATCTACCGGAGCATCGGGTTCGGCGATCTCGGGACCATCTTCGTCGATGGCGCCAAGACCTACGTCAACATCCTGTTCATCATCGCCGCCGCCGCCTCCTTCGCCCGCGGCATGACCCTGCTCCGTTATCCGCAGGACATCAGCGCCATGGTGCTGGGCGCCATTTCCAACAAGTATCTGATACTCGTTCTGGCCAACGTCCTCATGCTGATCTGCGGCATGATCGTCGACAACATCCCCAACATCATCATCCTCACGCCCATCCTCATGCCCATCATGGCGGCGGTGGGGGTGGAGCCCATCCATTTCGGCATCTTCATGACCGTCAACCTGGCCATCGGCATGGTGACGCCGCCCATGGGCATAAACCTGTTCGTGGCCAGCGGCATGACCGGAATTCCCATGCTCAGGCTGGCGCGCGCGTGCACGCCGTTCCTGTTCGCCTTCCTCGCTTCGCTTGCCCTGGTGACGTTCATTCCGGATTTGAGCCTGTGGCTGACACGGGTCCTGTCGTGACAACACCGTTTTCCGAGGAGAACACCATGTCGAGAAAATCATTCCGCTTCCTGTGCCTGTCCCTGGTTTTGACGCTGTCCGCGGCTGCCCGGTCCCCGGCCGGCGGCATAACCGAATCCTACAACTGGATAGCCGGCACCGACGTCGCCGACACCACCATCAACTACATGATAATGACGAAATTCGCCGAGCGCATCAAGGAGAAGAGCGGGGGCAGGATCAACGTCGAAATCTACTTCGGCGGCCAGCTCGGCAACACGAGCGAGGTGACGCAGGGCGTCGTCACAGGAACCATCCAAATCGGCTCGGGCATGACCGGGGGACTGATCGACTTCGTCCCGCAGAACGCCATCTTCGACCTGCCGAACCTTTTTCCGGACGTCGGCGTCCTGCGGAAAACCCTCGCCGGCGACTTTCTCCGGACCATCAACGAATTCAACCGCAAGGGCGGCCTGACCATGCTGTGCTACGCCGACGCCGGCTTCCGGCAGCTGTCCAGCAACAAGGCGGTGCGTGCCCTGAAGGACTTGGCCGGGCAGAAGATCCGCGTCATGCCCAATCCTTACCACGTCGCCTACTGGACCGCCCTCGGGGCCAACCCGGTGGCCATGGACTTCAGCGAGGTGTTCATGGGCCTGAAGCAGGGGACCATCGACGGCCAGGAAAACCCCTACATGAACATCGTCGCCAACAACATGCACGAGGCGCAGAAGTACATTATCGAGACCAACCACCTCGGCCACACCATCACCTTCTTCATGAATGACGACTTGTACCAGGGTCTTCCGGACGACGTCCGCGCGCTGGTCGACGAATGCGCCGCCGAAGCCCGCGCCTACGCCAACAGCAAGGCGGACGAGAGCATCAGGGCGTACAAGGAAACCTGCATCAGGGCGGGCTGCGAGATCATCATCCTTTCGCCCGGGGTTTTGAAGGAATTCCAGGACAAGGCGGACGTGGTTTACGACATGGCCCGCAGGAACATCGGCAACGATCTTCTCGACAGTATCCTGGCGCGCGTGGCCGAAGCGTCGAAGTGAGCTCCCCGCGTTCATGCGCCGCGACAGAAAGGCGGCCGCGGGATGACGGGAAGGGAGGTTTTCCCGGCATCCCCAAGCGGATGTTTGTCGACTTTTCACGAGGAGGCCAAGAATGGCAAGCCCGACGCCCAAGGTAGTCGACATGCGGGTCGTTCCCGTCGCGGGATACGACAGCATGCTTCTGTCCATCAGCGGCGCACATTCCCCCTGGTTCACCCGCAACCTGGTCATTCTCAGGGACAGCGCCGGCAACACCGGCGCGGGCGAGGTCCACGGCGGCAAACCCATCACCGAAGCGCTCGAAAGCTTCGTCCCCAAGGTCGTCGGCAGGAATATCGGCGACTACCGCGCCATCCTCGCCAGCCTCCGGCCCGGGCGGACGGAACACGACGGCATCCAGGAGATGAACCTGAAGAACCTGATGTACGTCGTCCGATCCGAGACCGCGATCGAGTGTGCGCTTCTCGATTTGCTCGGCCAGTTCATGGACTTGCCCATCGCCTCGCTGCTTGGCTCCGGCAAACAGCGCGACAGCGTATTGATCCTGGGGTACCTGTTCTATGCCGCCGACTCCGCCAGGACGGATCTGCCCTATCCCCAAACCGAAACCGGTCTATCCAATCCCTGGTTCAAAATTCGCCGCAAGCCGTTCTTGACCCCCGAATCGATTGTCGAGCAGGCCGTCGCCGCCAAGGAATATTACGGCTTCAAGGACTTCAAGCTCAAGGGCGGCGTCATGGAACCCGAAGTCGAGGTCGAGACGGTGCGGCAACTGGCCGGGGCCTTCCCCGATGCCCGGATCAACATAGACCCCAACGGCGCCTGGAGCCTGGACCAGGCCGTCCGCCATGGCCTCGAAATGAAACCGTTCCTCACCTATATCGAGGACCCTTGCGGCCCGGAAAAGGGCTATTCGTCACGCGAGGTCATGTCCGAATTCAAGCGGGCCACGAACATACCCGTCGCCACCAACATGATCGCCACCGACTGGCGCCAACTCCACCATGCCATTGTCCTGAATGCCATCGACATCCCCCTGGCCGATCCCCATTTCTGGACCATGGAGGGGGCTTCCCGGGTGGCGCAACTGTGTTACGAATGGGGCCTGGCCTGGGGATCGCATTCCAACAGCCATTTCGACGTCTCCCTCGCCATCTTCACCCATGTCGCCGCCTCCGTCCCCGGCGATATCCACGCCATGGACACCCACTGGATTTGGCAGGACGGCCAGCAGTTGGCCATGGATCCGCTGGTCATCAGGGAGGGCAGGGTACAGATTCCCGATCGACCGGGTCTCGGCATCGAGGTCGACATGGACAAGGTCGAGGCGGCGCATCGACTGTACAAGACGCTCCCCTGCGGCGAGCGCAACGACGCCATGGCCATGCGGTATCTGATCAAGGACTGGAAGTTCGACCCGGGCAAGCCCTGCATGGCACGATGAATTCCGGACGCGTCTCGCGGCATTTGTCCGCGTTTTCCCGCCTTTTTTGAAAGGAAAGCCATGTTCATTCTCGAGCGCGTGTTTGCGGTACTTCTCGCGGCGATCCTCTCCTGTGCCGCTGTCGGCGCCGGGCAATGGCCCCGGCGCAATGTCGAGGCGGTGGTCACCGCCAGCGCCGGAGGCGACACCGATTTCAACGTCCGTACCATCGGCAAGTACTTTCGGGACGTGGCAGGCGTCCCCCTGGTGGTTACCAACATGCCGGGCGGCGGCGGCAGCGTCGCCACCTCGAACGTCAAGAACGCCCGGAACGACGGCTCCAAGGCCCTGTTCTGCCATACCGGCCAGCTCATCGTCAATCATGTCGCCGGCCTCATCGACTACAACTACAAGGACTTCGAAGTCAGTTGCATCGCGGGCATGAACTCGTCCTACATTTTCGTCGCCGGCAGGCAATCCGGCCTGGCTTCCCTGGCCGATCTGGTTGAAAAGGCGAAGAAAGCCCCGGGAAAATACGTCTACGGCACCGAATTCGGCGGCTTCACGCACATGCAGGGCCTGCGCCTGTCCCGCATCGCCGGCATCGATCTGAAGACGGTCGACGTCGGATCATCTTCCGAAAAGGTGACGTCCCTCCTCGCCGGCCGCATCGATTTTGGCGCAGTCGCCTTCGGCGCGGTGCAGGATTACATCAAGAACGGCGACATGATTGTCCTCGCCCAAGGCAGCGGGGAGCGGAACGCTTTGCTCGGAGACTTCCCTACCATGAAGGAGCAGGGCGTCGACATGGTCATGGAATTCCCCTACGTTCTTTCCTTCCCAAAAGGGACCAGCCGCGAGATTGTCGAAAAGATGGCGTCCTATGTCGGGACGATCACCAAAAATCCCGCCTACGCCAAGGATATCGAGGAGGGCTACAAGCAGCGTGCATTCTTCGCCGGCCCGGAAGATGCTGTCGCGTACCTTGACGCGGTCTACGCCGATTTCCGTCAATACGGCGACATGCTGAAGAAATAGACAATGTTCCGCAAAGTCTCAATCTTTGATGCGGGCTTTGCGGCGAATGCACCCGGTTCATCCGGTAACCGCTTATGGGGAAGTGAATTCCCTTTCGGCATCGGGGGTCGGTTCTGGAGAAAACGGACTCCGCCATCCGCAGATTCAGTCTTTCCAGGCCAATAGGGCATGCGTCAAGGAGCGCCTTTCATGAGCAAAACCAGAAAGGAAATGTGCTTCGGCCTGGGAATGTTCCTCTCCGGCCTGGCCTATTTCATTTGCGCCACGCAGCTCCCGCGCAAGAGTGGCATCGACTCGGCAACCGTACCCTGCTTCCTCTCCTCGCTCATCATGCTTCTGGGCATCGTCCACCTGGCGGCGAACTGGCGCCGCAGGCGGGGGGAGACGGCGAGCCGGGGGGCGGTTCCCGCCGCCGAAGGCGTCGAACTCCGGCGCCGCGACTTCGGGACGGTGGCCCTCACCGCGATCCTCATCGTCGCCTATGTCTCCCTGCTGGCGCCTTTCGGTTTTCCGCTGATGAGTTCGATTTACCTTTTCCTGCAGATGTCGCTGCTCACCCCCGGCTACGAGAAGCGCCGCTTCATCCCCTACACGGCGATCTCGGTGACTGTCCCGGTGGTGGTGTATTACTCGTTCCTCTGGGCTTTCGACCTGATGCTCCCAAGCGGCGACGTCTGGTACGATATGGGGTGGGTATAGGGAGAAAGGCATGTTGAACCTGTTCGTCCAGGGATTCGCCGTCATTCTCCAGCCCGAATGCCTCCTGCTGATTGTTGCCGGCACGGCGGTGGGCATTCTCTTCGGCGCCGTGCCGGGCCTGACCTCGGTCATGGCGGTCGCCCTGTTCCTGCCCGTTACCTATTCGATGGATCCGGGAACCGGCATCGCCGTTCTCGTCTCGCTGTACATCGGATCGGTCTCGGGCGGCCTCATCTCGGCGATTCTCCTGAAAATCCCCGGTACGCCGTCTTCCGTCGCCACCTGTTGGGACGGGCACCCGATGGTGGCCAGGGGTGAAGGCGCGAAGGCGCTGGGAGTGGGAGTGGTCTTTTCCTTTCTCGGCACCGTTATCAGCATCGCCGCCCTGGTGTTCACCGCGCCGCCGCTGGCCAGGATAGCCCTGCAGTTCGGGCCTCACGAGTATTTCTCCATCGCGGTATTTTCGCTTACCCTCATCGCCGGCCTGTCGTCGGGATCGATGGTCAAGGGGCTCTTCTCCGGGGCCGCCGGTTTCGCCTTCGCCACCGTCGGCATCGCGCCGATCGAGGCGAACGTCCGCTTTGCCTTCGGCTCCTACGAACTTGCCGCCGGGTTCAAAACCCTTACCGTCCTCATCGGCCTCTTCGCCGTTTCGGAAATCCTGAAATCGGCCGAGACCGCCCGCGTCGAGGCGAAGGCGACGGTGGCCCAGGTCGGGAAAATCAAGGGATTCGGCTTCTCCTGGACCGAGTTCAAAAGCCAGGCTTTCAACCTCGTCCGCTCGTCCGTCATCGGCGTCGGCGTCGGCATCCTCCCCGGCATCGGTTCCGGCACTTCGAACATCATATCCTACCTGGCGGCGCGGAAGCAGTCCAAACATCCGGAGAAATTCGGCACCGGCGTCATCGACGGCATCGTCGCCCCCGAAACGGCGAACAATGCCGGCATCGGCGGCGCGATGATCCCCCTCATGACCCTGGGCATTCCCGGCGACGGGGTGACCGCCATCCTGCTGGGCGGGTTCATGGTGCACGGCATCGCTCCGGGGCCCCTGCTGTTCACCAATCACGCGGGCCTTGTCTACACCATTTTCGCGGCCCTCACGCTCTCGTCCGTGGTCATGGTTCTGCTCGAGTTCTTCGGCATGCGGGTGTTCATCAAACTGCTGCGGGTGCCAAAGCACATCCTGCTGCCGATCGTGTTCATCCTTTGCGTCGTCGGGGCGTTCGGCCTCTCCAGCCTGACCTTCGACGTGT
>JAITKH010000247.1 GCA_031278535.1 Planctomycetota bacterium
GGGCAGGTTGCGGCAGGTTTTGACGATCTGGCCGTCGTCGCTTCGGATTTGCGGCCCGGCGATTTTCGCTCGGGGATTGGCTTGGAGAAAGGCCGTCAGCAGGGCGATGACGTCGTTCTCCAGTTTGGCGTCGGGATTGAGGAAGAGAAGGTGCGTTTCGGTCCGCCCCCGGGCCCCGAGATTGCAGCCGGCGGCGAAGCCGATATTGTCCGGGCGGCGGACGAGGACGATCTCCCGATCTGGACAGGCCGAACGGCGGCGTTCAACCGCGGCCGAAGTGGCGTCGCCGGGGGAGTTGTCGACAACCACCGCCGCCGTCTCCGGCCGGGAGTGGGCGAAGACCGAGTCCAGGCAGTCCCCGATGCTGTTTTCGTTGTTATAGGCCACGATGATTACGGCGCAGGATCTGTCGTTATTGCCGATCAAGGATTCCCCCCGGAAAATTCTCCCATATTCCGTCGCGGATGCCGCGCAGGAACGCCTGCTTGACCGCCAAACGGCGACGCCATTCCGCTCCCAGCAAGGCCGGCAGCCCACTGCCGATCAAGACCCTCAGGACGGGAAGTTTCCAGGCCAGGCCGCAGGTGGCCCGGGCGAAACCGAGATCGGCGGCAATGTCCGGATAGGCCTTTCCGGCCACCGCCATGCCGTAACCCACCTTGTATTCCCGCTGTAACAGGCCTTCTTCGGTCATCGGGTGCAGATGGCGGGCCCAGGCCGCCGGAGTGTAAACGATGCGCTTGCCCGATTTCTCCAGCTTCCAGGCGAAGGCCGTGTCCTCGAAGGCGTAGCGCAACCGGGTGAAGGCGCGATCAAAGCCGCCCGCCGCCCGGGCGTCGGCCGTGCGCAGGGCGAGGTTCGCCGTGTAGGCATGGAGACAGGGGATTTGATCACCGTCCTTGAAGCCATCGAGCCGGAACTGCATGCCGTGGGCGTCCATGTAGCGGATGACGGGCTGGTCGGCCAGGGATTCGTGCCAGACCATGCGGCCCTGGGAGACGTCGGCTCCGCTGTCAAGGCGTGCCTTGTGGACCTCGAGTAGGCCGGGATCGGGAAAGATGTCGTCGTCGAGAAAGAGCAGGTGATCCCCTTTCGCCTCGGCTAGCCCCCGGTTGCGGGCCTCGCCCGGTCCGGAGTTGGCCTGGCGCAGGGGCTTGAGATTGGGATGGCGCGAGGCAAGTTCCGCCAGCAGGGCGGGGGTGCCGTCGCCGGATCCGTCGTCGACGGGAAGAATTTCACATTCCCCGGCTCCGCGCATGCCCAGGACCGTCGGTAGGGATCGGGCCAGGATGGCGTCGCGGTTGCAGGTGGGAATGACGACGCTAAACACGCGAGAACCCCCAGCCGGCGATTTCCCTGTCCTCGGGACGGCGGCGGCGCAGGTACTTTGCCGCATAGATCAGGCCGATGCAGCAGCGCCAGATCCTGGCGTGGATTCGCCCGGAATTCTTCCGGAAATAGATGTGGCAGCTCTTCAGGTACTGCATGACGATTTTGTGGTAGGTGCCGTAATACTGCATGGTGCTTTTGCGGCATTCGTGCATGACCCGGGCGGTGTGGACGTAATGGATCGCATAGCCACTGCGCAGGGTGCGCCGGCACACATCCACCTCTTCACAATAGAGAAAGAACTGTTCGTCGAAGCCGCCAAGATCGCGGAATGCATTTTTCCGGAACATCATGCATGCCCCAACCAGGCACTCGACTTCGCGGGTGGAGCGGTGATCCCAGTTCCCGTAATAGGGACGGCCGATGAAAGGGACCCTGGGAAAGCGGAAGCAGAGGGAGGTGTGCTCCAGGATGTCGTTGATCAGGCTGAGGCAGCGGCGTCCGGCGCCGTAGCTGACGCTGCCGTCGTCGTTCAGGACGGTTGGGCCGCAGGCTCCGGTCCCGGGGTGATCCTCCATGAAGCGGAAGAGGATGTCCGGCGCGTCGTTTTGGAGGATGGTGTCGGGATTCAGGAAAAGGAGGTATTTGCCGGCAGCGGCTTGGGCTCCCAAGTTGCATCCGGCCCCGAAACCGCCGTTTCTGGGGCTGCGGATCAGGCGGATGCCGGGCTGCTCCAAAGGGGCGAGATTTTCGGAGGAGTTGTTGTCGACGACGATGATTTCGCAGGCGCATCCCTTGGCCAAGGCCCGCACCGAGTCGATGGAGCCGAGCATTTCTCCCGAACAGTTCCAGTTAACATAAATGATGGAGACGTCGGTTTCAGCCATGCGCCACCCCTTTTTTTTTCACCGCCGGAATGCCGCTCCACATCCACCCGGGCTCCGTTATGCTCTTGGTAACGACGGAATGGGACAGGATCATCGTCCGATCCGCGATTTCCACGTCGGGACCGATGGAAGTGTGGCCGAATATGACAGAATCCGCTCCTACATGGCACTTGCCGGGGCAGTAGACGCCGGCATGAATGTCGGTGAAATCGTGCTTGGTGTCGATGAGGGTGCAGCTTTGCCCGATGAAGCTGTTCCGGCCCAGAACCAGAGAATCGCGGCATCCCATAAGGGAATAGTGCCCAACGCAGGAGTTTTCGTGCAGAATCATGTTGCCTTTGCCGGAACATTCAAGGATGCAGCCCTTTTTCAGGTACACCCGGTTTTTGACGACAATGCGGGCTTCCGGTTCGACCTTGATCATGACGCCGGATTCGAAAAAAACGAATCCCTCCATCCTCACCTGGGGATAGTAATACAATTTAACCCATAGGAACCGCATCGCAAAACCCATTTTACGAAACAAGGCGCGCATACAGATCTCCCAATTCCCGGATCATGCGGGCGACGCCGAACTTTTCGGCGACCATCGCCTGCCCGGCCCTTCCCATGAC
Source organism: Planctomycetota bacterium (assembly GCA_031278535.1). Lineage (GTDB taxonomy): Bacteria > Planctomycetota > SZUA-567 > SZUA-567 > SZUA-567 > JAJBSZ01. The sequence goes on from JAITKH010000247.1 coordinate 2,831, forward strand.
TTCCCTTTTCCGCGGGTGCAGACAGAGAAACGCCATTTCCCTGGCAAAGCCTTCCACATCGCCAGGCGGCAGAAGAAATCCGGTTTTCCCGTTCTCGATGCAGTCGCGGGTACCGGTGACGTCGCTGCCGATGGTGGGCTTGCCCATGGCCGAAGCCTCGAGAATGGCATAGGGCAGCCCTTCGTAGCGGGAGGACAGAATCACCACGTCGCTTGCCGCCAGGAGCGGTTCGATGTTTTCGATCCAGCCCAGAAAGCGCACGCGTTCCGCAAGTCCCAGGTCCGCGCTGAGCCTCTCCAGCCCGGGACGCAGGCTACCCTCGCCCGCCACCGCCAGTGTCGCCCCGGGCGAGGCCTTCACCACCTCCGCCATGGCCAGCACCAGGGTGCGCACATCCTTCTGTGGCTCGCAGCGGGAAGGGGTGAGCATGACAGGTTCCGTCGCCGGCAGGCCGTATTCCCGGCGGACGGCGGCAGTGTCGTGGCTTTTGGCAAACGATCCGATGCCGTTGTTGATTCGTACCAGCCGCCCGTCCGCTCGGAGATCCCGCCGCAACTCCCGGTATTCGCTGTCCGAGACTGCGATGATCGCTCCCGCCAACGGAGCCAGGAGTCTCTCCGCCCACAGGTAGATGGCCCGTTTCAAGCCGCGCTGTCCGGCATAATACATGGCGTGGGGGGTATAGCACACCGCCGGGCGCCCGCCGAACAGCGCCGCCAGCCTCCCGATCAGGCCGGCCTTGCTGCTATGGCAGTGGAGGATGTCCGGCTTGAGGCGGCGCAGCAGGCGGGCCAGGGCGACGAGGGAACGTAAGTCTCCCCGCAGGGAATGCCAGCGGGGAACTTCAAGGGTATGGGCGGTCAGGCCGAGCCGGGCGAAAGCGGCCTGGTAGCGGGACTCCCTGTCTCCGGCGACAACGGATGACAGGGCGGCATCGGGAAAAACGCCCTCCATGTCGAAACGGTTCCGATCAAAGCCGGCCGCGAGTTCGAGGACATGGCGCTTGACCCCGCCGCCGGAGACGGCGAACTGAATCACCAGGGGCTTTCGAGCCGATGCATTCTCCGGTATTTTGCTCATGGCGCCGGCCGTCCCTCCGGTTCGTTCGGGAACACCCCCCATCCTAGGCCGATCAGCATGAAGACAAGCTTGGTGGACTTGGTGAAGAGATGGACATCGGCGAACAGGGCGCACAGCAGGTAGATGCAGAGGCTGGCTAGGGCGGCCCGGGCATATCCGGCGGCGACCAGGCGCCCCTTGGCGATCAGGGCCGCGTGGGCCTGGCGCAGGCGGGCGAGGAGGAAACCGATCAGGAGGAGAAGGCCGCCCAGGCCAAGAATACCCTGCTCCACCAAGATCATCAGGTAGGAATTGTCGACCGTGGCCACCTGCTGCACGTCGGCGTAGATGTCGGGAGGAATGGGCGGGCTGCCGATCAAGTACTGTTCGGAAAACTGTCCGTAACCCATGCCGAACAACCAGTTGTCCGTGAGATGGGAAATGGCCAAGTCCCAATACCAGAAGCGGATGCGCAGGTTGCGGAAATCCGCGATCCGCTCCCAGAAGGCGGTCCGCCCCAGGATCGAGGGGACGAGCCAGGCGCCTGCGGCGAGGACGGGAATGCCCGGCATGATACCTTTTCGGAGGCGGGGCAGAAACATGAGTGTCGTGGCGGCGACGGCGAGCCAAACGCCGCGGGTGGCGTTGACGACGATGAACCCCAAGCCCGCCGGCAGCGCGATGCCGGCAAATGCGCGGCAACGCCTGTCATTCCAGAGGGCGGCGAGGAAGGGCAGGCACAGGGCGACCACGGTGCCGCCTTCGGACGGATGGAAAAACACCACGTAGGGCCGGTAGGTGCCGCCGGTGGCGGCGGCGATATCCGGAGACAAGTAGGTATATTCATCGCCATAAGTGCGGACGACGTAGTCCATGATCGGGTTTTTCAGGCTGACGACCTCGATCAGGCCGTAGGCGGCGATCAGTATGACCATGAGGGCGATGATAAGGGAAACCCTGGTCGCCGTGATTTCACTGGAAAGTCGGAGGCACAGCAGGCAGAGCGGGACTCCGAGGCCGAAGGTTTCCGCCAGGGTCCGCAGGCCGATGTTGTCGGGCCGGTTATGAAGCAGGGTCATGCAGATCAGGGAGAGGGCGACCAGCGGCCAGAAGAAATCCCGCAGTTTCGGGGTGAGCGTACCGCTCTGGAACAGCGCCTTCAGGGAGACGATGCCGAGCAGGAGGAGCAGGAGGGTTTCGTCGGCGAAAATTTTTGGGGTGCGGTTGAAACCAAGGAAGAAGGGTGCTCCGATCAGGGTGGCGACGGCGGGGAGCAGGGCGAGATCGGAGTGTTTCCAAATGAGGATGCAGGCCAACGCCGATCCGGTGCCGGCCGCAGCCAGAATCAGGCCGCGATCTTCGAGCATGGCATAACTCATGACCGCACCGATTGCCAGGAAAAAAGGCAGGAAAGCCGATATGAGGAACGAACGCATCACTGGCACTCCGCGATGGCTACGCGCACCCCGCCTTGGGGCGGCTCCGCGACCCCCTGAGGATGTACGCTATTATCCCGATGCTGACCAATTCGGAAAGGGCGAAGGCGAGGGCGGCCCCGGTCAGGGAGTAGCGGGGGATGAGCAGGAGGTTGAACAGGCCGTTGGTGGAGGCCACCAGCAGGGCTATGCACAGAATGTCCCTGGTCTTGCCCATGGCGATTAGGGAATTGACCATGAAGGATGTGGCGTAGGTCATGGGCAGGGCGATCATCAGTACGACGAAGGCCGGGGCGGCCTCGAGGTAGCGGGAACCGAACAGCTCCAGTACCGGATTTCGGAACAGTATCCCCAGTGCCCCCGCCGCGCCGACCACGGCCATGCCCAGGATGAAGGTATTTTTGAATTCGGCCAGGCGGGCCTTGCGGGCGAGTGCGGGGAAAATGGCCAGGAGGTAGCCGGCGAAAATGACGGTGGAAGACTCGAAAACCCGGTAGGCGGCGTTATAGAGGCCGGCCGCATCCAGGGAGATCAGTTTGGAGATCAGGATCAGGTCGAACCGTTGATAGACACCGGTGATGATCTCCATCGAGAACAGGATCAGGGATTCGGAGAATAGGGGCCACGAGTTGCGGGGCATGGCCAGGCGGAATTCAGCACGGGCCGGCCACAACGCCGCCAGGCAGCGCACTATGGGAGCAATGGCGCTAGCCGCGATAAATGTCCCGAAGCCAGCCCTCGCTGCCCAGATCGCCAGGAGCAGGCAGATCAGGATTACGCGTTCCAGGATTTGCGCGAGGGCGGGGATGTGCATCCGCTCCCAGGCGGTGTGCCAGGCTTCCATGGTACGGGTTACGGCGATGGCCGGTACCGAAACGAAAAACAGGATCATGGCCGGGGAGTGATTTTCGGCAATTTCTGGATAGCCGAAATGCACGCAGAGGCAGGCGGCGGCTCCGACCGCGACGGACGCGCCCAGCTTGATGGCCAGCACCTTCGGTAACAGGGCTTCGCCAAGGGCCGGGTCGCGGGCGGCGTCGCGAATGAGAATCTTGTCGAGTCCCAGGTTGGAGAGTACCTCGGAAAACAGGGACGCGGTCAGGAGTACCGCCCAAACCCCCACGTCGGCCGCGCGGAAAAAGCGCGCCAGGAGGACGAAAGTGCCGTAGCTGATTACTCGCCCGCCGAGAGAGGCCGCGGTCATCCACAAGGTGTTTTGCATCACCCGCCTTCTGGACGGGAAGGGGCGCTTTTCCCGGGTGGATGCGTCGGCGGTCAAGAAAAGCCCTTTCCGTCGATGGATTCCCAGAGTTTCTTCTCGAAATCGTACCGGCGCACCACTCTCGCCGGCGATCCCACGGCCACCGAATAGGGCGGTATGTCCCTGGTGACGACGGAGGCGTAACCAATCGTGGAGTGGCGGCCGATGCGGACCCCGGGGGCAACGCGGACCATGGCCCCGAGATAGCAGCCGTCTTCGATAATCACCGGCCGCGGCGCGGTGATGGGGTTTTCGAGAATGGCACGATCGACGAGCCGGTAATCGTGATCGTGATCGGAAATCAGGACGTTGCGGCCGAGACCGGTATCGTTGCCGATGGTGACGCTTTCGGCGGCGCTTATCTGTACGCCCTCGCGGACGACGACCCGATCCCCCAGGGCTATCCTGCCGTCGAAGTTTCCCCGGCCGGCCCATTCCTTCACGCAGGACAGCATGGTCCCGGAGCAGATTACCACGTCCCTGCCCACCGACAGGTTCTTCGGCGCGTTTATGTGGACGGGATATTCGATGCGGCCGTTCCCTCCGTAAGATCCCAGCGTCCTGCCCGCCATGGCGGAGTGGAGACGAATCCAGCGTTCGCGCAGTTTCATGAGCAGTTCGTAAGCGCACATGGGCGATTCCCTAAAGAAAACGGTAGAGGAACGAGGGGATGTGGAATTTCCTGTCGGTCAGTACCACCCCGATTTTGGCGAAGCCGAACTCGCGCAGGGTCTCGGTCGAATTGGAAGCGAGATAGCGGTTGGTCTTTTCCGCCCGGACATCGTAAAGGACCCAGTTCGGCTGATCGGCAAGGGCGATGAGAAGCGGGGTTTCCTGCAAGGGGGCGTAGCTGAACACCACCAGGTCGTACCGGGCCTTGAGTTCTTCCGTAAAGGCCCTCTCCCTGGCCAGATCGACGTTGTCAACGCGCTCGTATTCGTCGATGCCGCGTATGCGGCGGACGGGAGCGTCGCCGGGATCGCCGGCGGGCAGGCTGTTATCCGGGCGGTAGACGACGATGGCCGGATTGCGCTGCTGGCAGTCCCTGGCGAAGGCAGCGAAATTCTCGGCCAGGACGGCCTTGTGGGGGCCGTCCTGGGAGGATGTGAAAAGAATCGAGGCGTTTCCTTCGGGCGGAACGACGCGGGTGTAGAGTTGGCGGAAGTTCTTGCGCTGGACCTCGTAGCTCGCCGTTTCCGGGGAGGGGCGCGGCCGGGTCTCGCTTTCGTCCCCGGCGTCGGCGTCCTGCAGGCCGGCGTCCGACAGGGATCCGAAGACGCCGACCACCGGCAGGCCGAGCGTCTTTTCCGCCTGTTCGGGAGAGGATAGGGTATTGTCCGCAAAGATGCGGACGCCCAGGATGAAGGCGTTGCCGACCAGGAGCATGCCGATGCCCAAGGCGATGATGCGTTTTTTATCGGGCTTGATCGGTTCGGGATTGAGCGAGGGCATCTCCACCACCGAAGCGTTGGTTATGCTGTTGGTTTGCGCTTCCTGTCGGCCGATTGCCTCGGTGTAGTTCTGGTAAAAGCGGTCGTAAATTTCCTTCTTCAGTTCCATGTCCCGGGTCAGGAGGGCGTGGGCGCTCTTGTTGGCGGCGGCCTTGGCAAGTTCCTCGTCCATCTCCCTGATCTGTCCGGCCATGGTGTCGATCCGCACCTTCTGCGCTTCCACCTCCGGGGTGAGGGAAAGGAGGGTGTTGTTGAGGGTGAGCCAAGTTTCGTTGCGGCGCGTCTCTCTGTCGGAAATCAGCCGTACCGGCTGCTCATCCATGAGCTTGGTAAAGGTGTCAATCTCCCGCTGTATGTTTTGGACGGCTTGGGAATCCTCGGTATAGCGGGTCAGAAGGGCTTCCTTCTGCACTTGCAGTTCGGCCAGGCGGGCCATGAAGTCGCTCCGGGTGCTGTTGCGGATTTCCCGTATGCTGTAGAGAACGCTCTTGGGCATTTTCTCCAACGCCGCGACGATTCCGTCGCGGCGTTGCCTGGTGTATTCGTATTCGCTGATCAGGGCATTGAGTTGCAGTTGCTGATTGTCGCGCCGCTCGGCGGCGACAGCAATCTGATTGGCGTCGTAGAGCCGGCTTTCCGCCTCGAAGACGGTCAGAGCCTCAAGGGCGGAGGCGTATTCGAGATGCGCGGCGTTCATTTTGGATCGGGTCAGATCCAGTTCGCTCGAATCGAAGTAGACGGATCCGTGGTGAATCTGGTATTGCTCAATGACGACAGCCAGGACTTCTCTGGCGGCATGGGGATCGGGGAACCCGAAAATGACGTTGATGATGTCGGAGTTTTTCATGGCCGAGGCGTCGAGATGTTCCTTCAGATAGAAGAGAATCTCCAGGCGTTCCTCCGGCGGGGAGGAAGGACCGGCAATGATGGCGGCGGCGGCCATCAGCGTGTCGTTGCTGGTCAGGATGCGGATTTCGTTCTGTATTTCCTGCTCGCGGCGGGTGAAATAGATGTTGCGCTCGGTTGATGCCAGGGTGGCGCTGCCCAGCTGCTCCTGGCCGAACCGCACCAGGATGTCGGCCTGGGATTCATACCATTTCTTTGAAAATCTGAGATATAAGCCGATGCCGAGAGCAAGGTATATCGTGAACAGCAACATACTGAATTTGTAACGGAAAACGACGGAGACGATTTCCCTGGGCGAAGAATTCATAGGCGGAATCCCAATTCGCTTGCCGAAGCCGATCCGCTCACCAGCTAAGACCGGCGTTGTCGGAAATCCTCTTCACCTCGTGCACGAAGCCGTAACTGACGCCCATATTGGCCGGGATCAGGTTGCGGATGTACATCTGGACCGCGTCGCCGGCCAGGGCAATGCCCTTCCTGGGAACAATCATCACGTCTCCGGGAGCGACATACACGTTTCTCCCCACTCCGGCGGCAAAGTCGGCATCCACCAGATAGGAGGCGTATTGCTCGGGATTGTTCGCATCCTTCCGGACGAGAATGGTGGACTTGATATCGCCGCTAATCAGGTTGGGAGTGGCGGCGGCCACAGCCTGGGCGACCGTCATGCTAGTGCGGAAGGGCAGGGTGCCGCTGTTCTGCACCTCGCCGGCGACGTAGACGAAGGCATCCGGCTTTTCCGTGGAAATGACGATGTCCAGGGCGCGCAGATGCTTCTGATAGAACTCAACCAGTTCCGCGTGAATCTCCCTGGTGGTTTTTCCTGCCACCGTGACGTTGCCGATCAGGGGCAGAAAAACCGAGCCGTCGTGTTCAATGAAGGCGGTAGTGGTCAAATCCGGGTGGTTGGTGAATTTGACAGTCAGGGCATCCCCGGAACTGACCGTCGCCCCCTCCATGGGATACAAAGGCCCGGTCATTTCCGGAGTTATCGGAAACAATGCCGCCTTGTCGAATTGCGAACAGCCGGCGTATAGCGCCGCCGACAGGATCAGGCTCGTAATCGCCACTGATTGCAACGGATTTCTCCCGTGGTCTATTTTTGCGCACCTTCCTGACGCCATCTCATAATGCTGGTTTCGACCGGCGTCATTTCTAGATATTCCAGTTCATCCAACAGCGCCATCAAGCCCAAGGCAAGAGCTGCGCAGGAAACGGCGATGAACAGCAGCGCACACAGAAAGCGGTATATGCCGATCACGATTTTCATCGTTCGCTCCGTGCAACTCCCGAATCTTTCCGCAGTTGCCCCAAAACGAGACTGGCGTGGCACCTTCCGTTCCCAATGGCGTTTTCGACATCACCCATGATACTGTCGGCAACGCTGACCCCGCATCCGAAGGGGACGCCTGTCACTGTATCGACGAATTGCGGCCTGACAATACAGTGATTATATTTCACGTCGCCTGTAATTGCAAAATTCCCGGCAAGGGATTCACAATTCCAGGCGACGCACAGTATATACCCGTGACGAGCAGTCGCCCCGGGCGATTGTCAGACGCGGATCATGCCTCCATCCCGGTTTTTCCAGCCCTGCCCTTTAACCTTGCCGCGGCCAGGCCGACCGAGGCCGGATCGCCTTCGGCTTCGTCCAGGCAGGCCATGAAATGCGACCCGACCGCCGCCGCCAGGACATGGCCGGAAAGGGTGAGAAGCTGTTCCCGCGAGCGGACGCCGAAGCCGGCAATAATCTTCGCCCCCAGACCGGCGATCCGGTCGAGGTGGGCGATGCTGTCGGCGTCCAGGACGGTCCGTCCGCCGGTGACGCCGGGGCGAAGGGCGGTATACACATATTCCGGCTCAAGGCACCGGAACATTTCGAGCCTCGCGTCCGAAATGCCGGGCGCAATCACCGGCACCACCGCCAAGCCGGCGGATCGGCCCGCCGCGTACAGTCCCTCGTCATAGTCGGGCGGCAGATCGGGGACTATCAGTCCCCGCGCTCCCGATCGCACTACCCGCCCGACAAAATCCGGACAGCCTCTCGCCGTCGCCAGGCTGGCATAGGTCATGATGAAAACCGGTACCGGCAGGGAACGGCGCAATCCGGTGACAAGCCTGAAACCGGCTTCGACGGTGAAGCCGGCCGCCAGGGCGATGTGACAGGCTCGCTCGATCAGCGGCCCGTCCGCAGAGGGATCACTGAAGGGGAACTGCACCTCCAGGCAATCGGCGCCGCCGTTCGCCAAGGCCAGGGCGATTCGGCGGGAACGCTCCATATCGGGATAGCCCGCCACCAGGTGGGCCATGAGTTCGCATT
>JAITKH010000266.1 GCA_031278535.1 Planctomycetota bacterium
ACAACGCCGCCGCCGCCATCGAAGCGGAACGCCGGCGGAACGGGCCGTTCAAGGACATTTTCGATTTTGCCGCCCGCTTCGATTCCCGGGCGATGAACAAGGGGACGATCGAGGCGCTGATCAAATCCGGCGCCATGGATTCCCTGAGCCGCAACCGGGCCGGCCTGATGGCGGGACTCGAGACCGCTCTCAAGGCCGGCGCGGCGGAACAGAAGGCGAAAGCCGTCGGCCAACTCGGCTTGTTCTCGCCCGGCGAATTGCCGGTGCCGGCGCTCCCGGCCGTTCCGGAATGGACGGAGCAGCAGAAGCTCCAATTCGAAAAGGATGTCCTCGGCTTCTATCTTACTTCCCACCCTCTCGCCCAGCATGCCAAACTTCTGGAGACTTTCGCCTCCGCCTCTATCGCCGATCTGGCGGATATGGCCAACGACGTCCCGGTGATTCTGGGCGGATTGGTGTCGTCCGTCAGGATCAAGACGGACAAGAAGGGCAGACGTTTCGCTTCCATCGAGTTGGAGGACATGAACGGCAGGGTGCGGGGAGTGGTGTTCGCCAGCGTCTACGAGGAGATGAAGGAGTTTATCGCCGAGAATCGCATCGTCTTTGTGGAGGCGGCGCTTGACAAGTCGCGGGACGAACCCTCGCTCAAGGTCAACGCGGTGATCCCGCTTGAACAGGCGGCCGAGAAATTGGCGGAGCGGGCGATTCTTCGCTTCCAGGCTTCGGAACTGACGGAAACGAAAGGCAAGCTTGAACGACTCCGGGATATCGTGGCCAGGCGGCAGGGTCAGGTCTGGCTTGTCTTCAGTATCGAGTCGGCCGAAGGATGCGTGGACATCCGGGCCGGCGAGGCGTATCGCTTCCATCCCGCCCCGAAGACGGTGGAGGCCATCAACGATCTGTTCGGGCCGGAAGCCTTGTCGTTGCGGGGCAGGCGCAGGCCGGCCTGAAGCGCTTCGCGGGAGAAAAGGGAGGGAAACGGCGTGGACGGACAGGCAACCGATAACGCCGGAACGGCAACCAATAGTCTGGAATTCAATTTTTCGGATCTCGATGACCTGTTTGCCTCCTCTTCGTCGATGATCGAAAAGAAATCGCCTTCCCTGCCGCCGGTTCCCGCGGACTATGGCACCGGCGCTCTCGCTGGCAAGTTTATCGCTGTATCTCCCAAGGCCGGTTCGCGGCAGCCTTTTACCCTAGTTCCAATTCGGGGCGTTGAAAACATCCCCGTCTGGATACCGGCGGCAATCGTTCTTGGCCTGGCCATCATGGTGCTTGGAATGATATATCTGCCGGCCGTCCGATTGGGACAACTGACTTCGCGGCTGAGCGACGCCAATCCAGCGGTGGTGCAGTCGGCCATGCGGGAATTGGCGCAATCCAGGGATGAACGCGCCGTCTTCCGGCTTCACGATCTGGCTTCGGATCGGGAAAGTACCATGTCGATCCGGCTCAGAGCCGTCGATACCCTCGGGTTAATTCGTGCCCGCGGAGCAGACAACGCCCTGCTCCGCCTGGAACTTGCCGAGAACGCCGAACCGCCGATCCGGGCAGCGGCGGCGGCGGCCCTGAAACAGCGGACCCGGGAAACCAGCCGGGAACGCTACCGGTGAGCCGAAGCTTCCGCACCCTTGTCCTCGACGGTTCGCCCCATCCGAACGGCGACAGCATGAATCTCGTGCGGGTCATGCTGGCGGTCTTCGGAGGCGGCGGCGACTTTATCCGCCTTTACAGGGATACGCCCCGACCCTGCCGCGCCTGCGGCGCCTGCGCTTCCGGGCTGCCATGCCTTTTGGACAATGCCCTGGACGGTTTCAGGGAGCGGTTGGAACGGGCCGATTTTCTCCTGGCGGCTTCGCCCCTCCATTTTTCGTCGCTCAGCGCCCCGCTTGTCGCCTTTTTCAGTCGCCTCCAGCCGTTCTGGCAGGCTTCGCGGCGGGGAGAACGGATCCTTTTTCCGGAGCGGCGCCTGGCCGCGCTCGCGACAGCTGGCGGTTCGGACTATCCCAACATGTTCGAACCAGCCCGCAAAGTGGCGGCGGCGGCTTTCGCGACGCTTGGCATCCCCTTCGCCGGCATGGCGACTGCGTCCGGAACTGATCGCCTGCCGGCGGCGCAAAACTCCGCCGCCCTTGCGTTTGCCGCAGGATTGGCGGAAGAGATGGCGCTCCGGGCGGAGAATCCGAAACCGGGAGCGGCCGGCCGGGAGTGACGGGGAAGGGATAGTTTTTTTCAGAGGCCGAGATCGCGGACAAGGTTTTCCGCCGCCATCCGGCCCATGTTCGCGACGGCGCCATCGGTGGAAGCGGCGGAATGCGAACCCATAACCAGGTTGTCGAGGCCGAACCACTCCGGATTTTTTGGCGGCTCCTCCTCGAAGGCATCGATGCCGGCGCCGTGGATGATCCGATCCCGCAAGGCCGCCAACAGCGCCTCCTCGTCGATTATGCCGCCCCGGGCGGTGTTGACAAGGATGGCGGTCCGCTTCATCATGGCGATTTCCGCCCGTCCGATCATTCCCCTGGTTTCCGGGATCAGCGGTACATGGACGCTGATAAAATCGGCTTCGCGGAAAATCCGTTCCGGCGCTGCCCTCTCGATGCCGAGGGAGGCCACCGCGCCGTCGTCCCAAAGGACGTCGTGGGCAAGAATCCGCATGGAGAAGCCCCGGGCGCGCCGTGCCATCCCCTTGCCGATCGCGCCCAGTCCGAGAAGGCCGACGGTTTTCCCGAAAACGTCCAGGCCGGTCAGCTTCGACCAGTCGCGGCGGCGGCATTTCCCGTCTATTTCCGGCACCCGGCGGGCGACGGCCAGGAGCAGGGCGAAGGCGTAATCGGCTACTGCCTCGGCGTTGGCCCCGACGGTCCGGGAAACCCTGATGCCGCGGCTTTCGCATTCCGCCAGATCGATATTGTCAACGCCCACGCCGTATTTCGCCACCGCCTTCAATTCCGGAGCCTGGGCGAGGACGCCGGCGTCCAGGGGATCGACCCCCAGAATCAGTCCGGCGCAGCCTTCCAGACGGCGGGCCAGTTCCCCGCCGTCCAGGATGCCGCCGCTGTCGTTGACGCGTACTTCCAGGCCGGCCCGCCGGAGAATGTCGAAGGGGGCGGGATCGCCCTTGCCGAAGGAGCGCGGCGTGACGAATATGCGCATGGAAAATCCTTTCGGGGAATGCCTGAGCGTCCCGCCACGTCTCGCTCTTTGCTTGAGACGTGGGGGGGAGCGCCCCCGGTTCGTCCGGTTTCTGCCTGCGAGGAGTGAATTCCCCTCCGGCATCGGAGATCAATTCCAGAGCAAACGGACTTCGGAATTTGCCAAGATTTCGTCTTTCCAGGCTCCTGGAATCCCGGGAAGGGATTTTTCCGGCCCGCCGGCCGGACGCCGGACCAGACCGGCAAGTCACTTTATGCCCATCAGCAATTCCGGGAGGAAAGTGGTCAGGGGCGCCCAAAAGGTTATGAGAACAAGCACGACTAGCAACGGAATGACAAAGGGAATCGAGGCGCGTGTGACCCGCTCAAACGGCACCTTGGCAACATTCGACACCACGAACAGCACCACCCCGATGGGGGGAGTGATTGTTCCGATCATGAGATTGAGGATTACCATAAGGCCGAACTGGATGGGCGACATGTTGATCGCCATCGCCACCGGATAGAGGATCGGCACCAGGATCATCATGGCGGCTATGCCTTCCATGAAACAACCGACGAACAGCAGGAAAAGATTGATGAGAAGAAGAAGAAACACCTTGTTTCCGCTCATGGCGATGAGTTGTGCGCCGATGCGCTGCGGCACCTGCGCGACCGAGAGATCCCAGGCGAAGAGCATGGCGGTCATGACCAGGGCGAGAATCACCCCGTTCGACTCGACGGTTCCCAGCACGGCTTTCGGGATGTCCCGTATCCGCAGTTCATTGTAAACGAAAACGCCCAGGAACAGCGAGAAAAAGGCTGCGAAAACGGCGGCCTCGGTTGGGGTGAAAATCCCGAAGGCGATTCCGGCCAGAAGCAGGATCGGGGTCATCAGAGCCCAAAAAGCGTTGCGGAAAGCCAGCCAGATGTTCCGAATGCTCGGGATCGGCTCGCGAGGATAATTGTTCCTGACCGCGTAATGCCACACCATGAGCATCAGCGTCCCGGCCATGGCCAGGCCGGGAAGGATGCCGCCAATGAAAAGCCCGCCCACCGACGTTTCGGCCAGCACCCCGTAGATTATCATGGGAAGGCTCGGGGGGATGATGGGGCCGATGGTGGAACTGGCGGCAGTGATGGCGCAGATGAAGTCGTCGTCGTAGCCGCGCCGGCGCATGGCCGCGATCTCGATGGTCCCCAGCCCTCCCGCGTCCGCCACGGTGGTGCCGCTCATGCCGGCGAAGATCACGGACGCCAGGACGTTGGCGTGTCCAAGGCCGCCCCGGAGCCATCCCACCGCGACGTTCGCAAAATCGAAGATGCGCTGGGTAACTCCGCTGGAATTCATCAGGTTTCCCATGAGGATGAAAAAAGGCGTGGCGAGGAGGGGAAAGGAATTGGCCGACATGGCGATTTTCTGGGGAATGATGAAGGGGTTGAGATCATTCAGGAAGATATGGAGAGAGGCGGCGACCCCGAGACTGACATAGACGGGCATGCCGAGCAGGATGAAGGCGATCCAGATTACGAAGACGACTTCCATGCTCACGGGAAATTCCTTCCCCAAGGCGGCAAAATTGGGCCCTAATCAATCGCGGCCGGCCCGCCCGGTTCCCGTCGGGCCGCCAGATCGTGAAGATTGTAGAAAACGCCGAGGAGCGCGGTCACCGGCAGGGAAAGGTAAAGCAATCCTATGGGTATCCCGGGAATGGTTATGAGGGTGCGCCCCATGGTGCGCCAAGCCATCACGGCGCCGAAACCACCGAGGACGGCGAGGAAGGCGATAGTGATCAGGGCCATGACGACGCCCGTCGCCTTCCGGAGGGAAGGCGGCAGGCAGTTGGCGAAAAAAGTTATGCGGATATGCGTGCCGCTCCGGGTGGCCAATATCCAGCCGATCAGGCTTACCCAGATGAAAATTGCCCGCGAAAGTTCTTCAGTCCATACCAGGGGCGAGTGGAGAAAGTAGCGGAAAAATATCTGGCAAAGAACAACCAGGAAAATAATCAGAAACATGAGAACGGCGAGCCAGTTTGTCAGCCGATCCGTAATGCCGCGCATCCTGCTCCATATTTCCATTTCCGGTTTCCTTTCCGAAAACGGGAATACGCCCTCTTCCCGGATGATTCGCCATGCCGGCCGAAAGGCGCAAAACCGGATTGTTCGCGGGAATGTCGCCGTACGGCTTATTGTACGGCTTGGATTCTCTCCCAAGTGCCCTTTCCCCAAGTGTTCACGAACTTCGCCGGGAGAACGTCGAGAATCGGTTTGCGGAATTCTTCCCGATCGGGACGGATCACGATCATGCCGCGCGACGCGAAGATTTCAGCCAGTTCGTCCTCGCGCTTCTGGATTTCCCGGTTGTTCCAGGCAATGCCCTCGGCCATGGCATCCCGGAGCGCCTTTTTCTGGGGATCGGACAATTTCTGATAGGCGTTCTCGTTCATGAGAACGATGAGCGGAGTGATGATGTGGCCGGTAAGGATCAGGTATTTCTGCACTTCGTCGAATTTGCTCGATTCTATGGTCGGCAGGGGATTCTCCTGTCCGTCCACCACGTTCTGCTTGAGGGCGAGATACAATTCATTCAGCGTCATGGGCGTGGGCTTGGCGCCCCAGGTCTCGGCCATGGCGAGAAACACCTCGTTTTCGGGTACGCGGAGCTTGAATCCCACGAGATCCGCAGGGTGCCGGATTTCCCTGACCGTGGAAGTGATGTGGCGGGAGCCGTAATAGAATGCGCCCATGATGCGCATTCCGGCCTTGGCAATCAACTGCTTGCTGAAATCCTGGCCGATCGGCCCTTCAATGGTCTTCGAGATGTGATCGGCGTCGCGCCAGACGTACGGCGACTCAAGAATGCTGATGGAAGGGAGATAGGAGCCGATGTTGCCGCTGCCTTCGATAACAAATTCCTGCATGCCCATGGAAACCGCCTCGATCATGTCGTGCGAGGAACCAAGCTGGCCTCCGGGATAGCCCTGGATAATCACCTCATTGTTGGTTTTTCCCGCCAAGTCCTTTCCGATCCGGTCGATGGTCTGGGAGACGATATGGGTCGGGGCCATGACGCAACCCCATTTCAGGACGATTTGCCCCGCCCAGCCTCCCTGGGCGATCATGAAGGCTGCCATTGCCGCCGCCAAAAAGCGTCTCATGATATTCCTTTCCGAAAAAGGTTGAAACGTGAAGCGGGCAGCGCCAGCTTCCCGCCTTGCGTATTCGACAACCTCCCGGGGCATCCGAATCCCCGGATGTGCATGAACGCTGGCAATCCGGCGCGGAGGAAGCGAAGTGACGGTTGTTTTCATCCGGTCAACCTTCTTCGCGCAGCGAAAGCGCAGGTTTCAAACTCTGGAGAGAAATGGACGGCCGGCATTAGAAGTAATTTTTTCCATAGTAATTCGCCGCCGGAAAAAGTCAAGAAAATGTTTTTCCGAAAAACGGTACGTTCCGAATGGCATTTTGGGAAATCGCTGCCGGCGTCCCAAAATATTCGCATGCCATTTTCCCGCCCTGGTGTTCCGTAAAGCCTCAATCTTTGCTTGAGACTTTACGGGGATTGCCCCCGGTTCATCCGGTTTCTGCCCGCGGGGAAGTGGATTCTCCTCCGGCATCAGAGGCCAATCCCGGAACAAACGGACTTCAGAATTTGGAAAGATTGAGACTGTACAGGCCACCAGGGCACTGATTGCCTTCCCGCATCCCGCGTTGCGCATGTCTCGGGAACGCGGGGAAAATTCTCCGATCCGGCAATTCGCGGTTGCGCGGATCAGGGAAGCAACTTATAATAAATTTCTTGGGCGTATCTGGTCCAGGTTTGTCCGATTGGGACAAGGGGAAAACGCGAACTTG
>JAITKH010000299.1 GCA_031278535.1 Planctomycetota bacterium
GTGACGGCATGGTCGAGCAGGGTGATTCCCTGGCTGTTCTTGCGGTTGAGGCGAATGTTCACGGGTATGGCGCAGAGGTTCGCCTCCCCGCGGCGGACAGGAGACAAGGCACAGCGGGACGTAGTGCAAGGCCAGGCAGAAGACGGTCCCCGAGGCTGTGGAGCGGACGGCGTCGCGGCAAATTCTCGCTCCGTCCGCCTTGCGCCCGGTCTTCTTGTGGACGGCGTCGTCGATGGCGGGGAGCAATGTTCTCTGACCGGCGCAAAGCCGGCCGACCAGGAAGCGCGCCCAGCAGTGGCAGACATCAACGCGGCTTTCGCGCTTCGGGTCGGAACCGGCAAGTTCGGAAACCCATTTCCGCTTTTTCTTCAATGCGTTGTTATGAGTCCGGACGCGCTTGGAAAGCCAAAGCAAAAATGTCCGCAACGCGCTGCCTGCGATTTTGCCGCGTTCGATACGTTCATCCGCATCGTCTGCGCTGTCAAGGCGAACGGCAACATCCCAACCGCGGTCGAAAGTCAGGTTGCGCGAGAGTACGACAAGCCGATATCTGGAAGGCAGGCTGTCGGCGGCATATTTCAAAAACCACGTCTTGGGATGGAACGATTTCCTGTTTTTCATGTTGATCTCGCAGACGCGGTCTTCGAGCAGCGGCAACAAACTATTGGGCTTGTCCGGCAGTTTTATTTGCCCGTCCTGGCGACGCGCCGGGACGGGTTTCCGGGCAGCGTCGCATCATCGTCGTCACGCGGCCCGTTGCCATTCCGCAACTTGCGCTTTCCGCCCGTGTTGTGGGAATCCGCCGCGGTGCGCCACGAATATTCCGCATATTCCCCTCGCGTCATGGACGTTGTAAAAAAACCATATGTGCGCAATGCGTTCCAGTATATGCTTGACGGTTTGACCCTGAGCGCCTGTTGTGCGACTACGCCGATTACGCCTTTCGCGCCGTCGACATGCGGCCGCTTGATAAGGTCGAGCTCGTTCTGTTCCAACGCATTGATGAAGTCCTGCGGCGACAGGGCCTTGCCGCGTTCAAGTTCCAGGCAAATGTACGGGACCAGAAACAGGTATTTCGCCCGCGTCTGAAGCGTGGACGTGCCGGGGAAAAATACATCGGAAAAAGCGTCCCGAATGGTTCCGATGCCAAGTTCGTCCACAGCTCCCTGTTCCGAAAGCCGTCGAAGAACATTGAGGACCCTGTCGCGATCGCTCTTTGAGAAGTCGACCCGGCCGATATTCAACATCGGTGACCCGTACGGCGACAACTGGCTGTACGACGTACGCAACACGCCTTGCTGGAAAAGGAAACATGCGGAAAAAAAGAGCGAATTTCCCGGCGATTGGGGATCCCCGCCATCATTCCCACTCGATGGTGGCGGGCGGCTTCGACGACACGTCGTACACCACGCGGTTGACGCCCTGCACCTCGTTGGTGATGCGCCGGGAAATGCGGCGGATGATGTCGAAGGGAATCTCCGCCCAATCGGCGGTCATGCCGTCCTCCGACTCCACCAGGCGCAGGGCGGCCACGCTTTCATAGGTCCGCTGATCTCCCATCACCCCGACCGACGTCCGGGGAAGGAGAACCGCGAAAGCCTGCCAGAGCTTCCGGTACCATCCTCTGGAGTGAATTTCCTCGAGCACGATGGCGTCGACCTCCTGGAGCAGCGCCACCCGCTCCGGCGTCACTTCGCCCATTATCCGCACCGCCAGGCCGGGGCCGGGAAAGGGATGGCGCCGCAATTCGTCCTCGGGGATGCCCAGATTCCCCCCCAGCTCCCGCACCTCGTCCTTGAACAGTTCGCGGAGCGGCTCCACCAGCTTCAGGCCCATCTTTTCGGGAAGGCCGCCGACGTTATGGTGGCTTTTAATCACCATCGCCGTGCCGGAACCGTAGCCGCCCGAAGATTCGATGACGTCGGGATAGAGGGTGCCCTGGCCGAGGAACTTGACGCCGGGAATTTTTTTCGCCTCTTCCTGGAACACCTCGACAAAGACCCGGCCGATGATTTTCCGTTTCTCCTCGGGATCGACGACGCCGCGGAGGCTCGCGAGGAAACGATCGCCGGCCCGCACCCCGACGATGCGGAACCGGTTGCCGTAGCGGGACATGACCCGCTCGAACTCCCCTTTCCGGAGCAGCCCGTTGTCCACGAAAATGCAGGTGAGATTCTTGCCCAGCGCCTCGGAAAGAAGCACCGCCGCCACCGTGGAATCGACGCCGCCGGATATCCCCATGACGGCCCTGGCCTTTCCCACCCGCCGTCGCGTCTCCCTGATGGCCTCGGAGGCAAAATCCGACATCACCCAGTCGCCTTTGCAGCCGCAGATTTTGTACAGGAAATTTTCAAGAATTTCGCCGCCCAGAGGCGTATGGTGCACTTCCGGGTGGAATTGGAGACAATGAATGTTTCGTTCGGGGAAATAAAATCCGGCGTGAGGGCAGTCCTCGGTGGCCAGGATGTCCACGCAGTCGGGAGGGAGCTCGGCCACCCGGTCGCCATGGCTCATCCAAACCTCGAATTGTTTCGGCAGACCGTCC
>JAITKH010000326.1 GCA_031278535.1 Planctomycetota bacterium
ATGGCGTGAAAAAATTACTGCCATGTCGTCCTCTCGCTCCGACATTACGATAATTCAGGAACTCCCTGTCAATGCGCTCGCCTGGGCCGCATAATTTCAAAAAGTCCACAGGCAATCCCCTGTAAAAAATCAGAATTGCAAAAAAAATCAAAAAAAACCTTGACATGATAAAGCTTTTGATATATATTTGAGAAGGTGTCGCTGACTGGCGAAAACGAAGGGGAGAGTTTAGTGGATTTTTTCTGTGTCCGATAACGTACGCAACATAAAACTTATTATCGGACGCTGTCTGGAAACCTACTATTTGTAGTGGGTTTTGAGGCAAGGATCGCCATATGGGGAAGGCGGCGATCAATGAAAACCGATGAAGGCGGGGAATTTTTAATGAAGAAAAAGTTCCTTTAATTTGCATTTTATATAACTTTACTAAAATTAAGAAGTTAAATTATCCAAGCGAATGGTCTTGGCGGTCTTTTTCAGCGTCCGATAATAAGTTTTATGTTGCGTACGTTATCGGACGTCCGCAACTGTGATTTCGAATGGGAGGGAGGGGAATCTCCCCGACTCCTTTGAAGATAGCGGCACGTACCGGAGCATTGTCGCTTCGAGGATGGAGACGGCATGGAAGGGAGACGGGCAATTAGAACAGCCATGCCCCATCTCCTGTTCATGGTGTTCGGCGTGGTCCTGATGGTCTTGCTGGAGTATTTCTCCGTTCTCGGGGTATTGCAACAGCACGGCGCGGAAAATCCCTCATCAATAAACATACCGGCGGCGATGGGTGCGGTTGCCGTCAACCTGATTTGCCTCGGAATTTTGCTGGCCCTGCTCCTGGGTGTCGTTATCGTCAGGATAAACGCGAAAAATATACAGGCAGAGACGGAAAACAAATACAAGTCGGATTTTCTGGCGAGCGTGAGCCATGAGTTGCGCACCCCCCTTAACGCCATCATCGGCATGAGCGAGTTGGCCTTGCGGGAAACGTCGGTATCGACAGGCCTGTCGGAGTTTCTTGTCAATATCAGCCAAGCGGGATCAAATCTCCTGTCAATCATCAATGACGTCCTGGACATGTCGAAGATCGAATCCGGCAACTTTGAACTCTCCCTGGCCCAATACAGTTTCTCGTCCCTCATCGAAAATGTGATCGCCGTGATCCGGGTGAGGCTCTATGGCAGGCCCGTCCAATTTTTGGTCAATGTCGATTCCCGAATTCCCGACAATTTGACCGGAGACGAGGCGCGGATCCGCCAGATTCTGTTTAACCTGCTCACCAACGCGGTGAAATACACCGTAAACGGCTTTGTCAGGTGTACCATAACAGGGGATGTGAGGGACAACCACGAGATTTTGCTGCAATTCGAAGTCTCCGACTCCGGCATTGGCATCAAGAAGGAGGATATGCGGAAACTTTTCAGCGGGTTCATCCGCCTTGATGATGCGCAATGCAACCGAAATGTCGAGGGTACCGGCCTCGGACTGGTGATTACCAAAAGAATCTGCGCTGAAATGGGAGGCGACATCACCGTATCGAGCGAGTACGGAAAGGGTTCGTCATTTACGGTCTTCATTCCGCAGAAATATTCCGAAGGCGCCCGAATGGCGACGGTGAATGATCCCGATTCAAAGAGAGTGATTTTGTATAGCAAATGCCCCCTGTTCGCCGATTCGGTTTCGGACACGCTGAAAAATCTCGAAGTGCCGACAGTCCGTCCGGACAGCCCGGAGCATTTTTTAAGCGAACTGGAAACAGGCCGTCACGCTTTCGCGTTTATGCCGGTTGGCATGATGGACCGCGCCATCGCGCTTATCCGGCGCCTGCAACTCGGCACCACCCTTGTCCTCATGATTGCCCCGGAGGAAAAAATACCTTTCAGCAGCCTTCCGGTTCTTCAGAAGCCGGTGTACGCCACTCCGGTGGCGAATCTCCTGAACGGCTTCCGGCAAACCCGAAAAGAGAAAAAAATCAGCCCTGGCTTTACCGCTCCCGACGCCCAGGTGCTCATTGTAGACGACATCAACACCAATCTCAAGATTGCCGCAGGGCTTCTTGCGCCGTACCGGATGAAAATCGACACCTGCAACAGCGGCGACGTTTCCGTCGAAATGGTCAAGAACAAGCGGTATGACATGGTCTTTATGGATCATATGATGCCCGGAATGGACGGCATCGAGGCCACAGCCCGAATTCGCGCTTTTGGAGAGGAATATTTCGAGCGGATTCCCATAATCGCACTGACCGCCGATGCGCTAGCCGGGATGCGGGAAATGTTTTTGTCCAAGGGCTTCAGTGATTACCTTGCCAAGCCGATTGAACCCGTCAAACTAAACGCGCTCGTAAACAAATGGATACCAAGGGATAAACGCCGGCTATCCCATGCTTCCAGGTCCGAAAGAATGCCACAAACCATCATGGAACACCTGTATGCCGTAGAGGGCCTGAATGTGAGGAAGGGAATCATCATGTGCGGGGGAGTCGAAGCCCAGTATAAAAACGTCCTCGCCCAATATTGCCAGGACGCGGAAAAGTTTCTGCCGGCCCTGAAAGAAACGCTGGCAACAATCGCCGGCATAAAAAAGCCGGAAAGAACACATGCCGGCGCTTCTCCCCTGCCCTGGATACAATCCTTTGTCATCCAGACGCACGCGCTCAAAAGCGGCTCCGCCTATGTCGGCGCGGAAGCCCTGTCGAACGACGCCGCGCTTCTGGAAAAAGCGGGCAGGGAAGGCGACATTGAACTGATAGAGACCCATCTGGAGGCTTTTATCCAGCGTTTTTCCGAAATGGTTGTCCGAATAAACGGAATCCTGCCGGAGGCCGGAGACAGAAGTCCATGACTTTCGCAAGAACCCCGGCAAGCGTTCGCGGATCAAAAAGGCCGTTTTGCGGGTTTTTTTTATAGCCGCATTTTCCAAAAACCGGAGATTTCGCCGGAACCGGACATTTTCGGGCAATTGTGCGCTCAAACCCCTTGGAAAAAGGCTTTTTCGCCCGCGAACGCTTGCGAACCCGGAAACAATGGAGCACCGGACAAAGCCGCGAGACGCTGTTTCGCGCCCTGCTGGAGAACGCATGTTTGATTGTGAACTTGCCGAAGCACCGCGCATGTCATTGACAAGGGAGTCATTTTTTTCCATGTTCCGTTCCGCGGCCCTGCTTTGGCGGGAAAACATCGCGCGCCTCAGCGAAATCGATTCCCGGTTCGGGGATGGCGACCACGGCGTCACCATCGGGAAAATGGCGGCCCTAATCCTGTCGCGCCTGAGCGAGCGGAAGGGCGAAAGCGCGAAAGATTTCCTTGAAAGCCTGGGGGCCGAGTGCATGGAGATCGCCGGCGGCAGCGTCGGGCCGCTGTATGGCGTGCTGTTGGAAGGGCTTGCCGGGCCGCTTTCCGCCGCCGACGCGAAAATTAACGCCGCCACGCTGAAAACGATGTTTTCCTCCGCCAGAAACGCGCTTTTCGAGATAACCAAGGCGCGGGTCGGCGACAAGACCCTGATGGACGTCCTGATCCCCGCGACGGAGGCCGCGGAAAATGCTCCGGACGACGTCTTGTCCATCCTGAAGGCGGCTGCGGCGGCCGCATCCCGGGGACTCCGGGAAACCGAAAACCAGGTGTCGAAATTTGGACGCGCCCGCAACTACGGAGAAAAGACCATCGGAACCCCCGACGCGGGAGCGGTAAGTACGGCTCTCCTGTTCAAAGGCTTCCAGCACGGGATTGAAGAGCGGCTTTCGGCGGAGTCATTTATAAACCATATCTGACGTTTTGGCGGCTGTTCTCGGTCGCCTGGAATCGATTGCGAGGGGCGTTTTGCTCCCGCGCATTCTGGCCCGAACAGGGCGGAGTCGCAGGCGCGGGGTGAAGCGGCGGAAGGAGTGAACGGGCGGGCGGGGCGAAGGACGCGGCGCCAAGGGCGACCCCGCGCGCGTCGCCACCCCGGCGCGCCGGTGGCGGAGCATGGGGGTACAGGGACGGCGGAGCGCCGAAGAGGAGAAGACACGATGAAGATGAAGAAATTCATCAATTCCCCGGAAAACCTGACAAGGGAACTTCTTGAAGGTTTTGCCTGCGCACACCGCGACCTCGTGACTCTTAAACCCGGCAATATGGTGGTCAACAATCACCTGGAAAAAGCCAATCGCGTTGCCATCGTCACCCAGGGCGGATCGGGCCATGAGCCCGCGCTCTCCGGCTTTGTTGGGGAAGGAATGGTGGACGTCAGCGTGGTCGGGGACATTTTCTCCGCCCCGGGGGCGAGGACGTGCGTGGACGCAATCCAGTTGGCGGACAGGGGAAAAGGCGTCCTGTTCGTCGTCCTGAACCACGCCGGCGACATGCTGGTCGGGGATCTGGCCATAAAGCAGGCCGCGAAAAGGGGGCTTCGCGTGGTCAAGGTTGTCACGCGGGAAGACATTTCCAACGCCCCGCGCGAAAACAGGGACAATCGCCGGGGGCTTGTGGGTTGCGTGCCGACCCTCAAGATCGCGGCCGCGGCCGCGGCCGAGGGAAGAAGCCTCGAAGAGGTGGCCGCCATCGCGCAGCGTTTCGCGGACAACATGGCGACTTTGGGCGTGGCGGTGCGCGGAGCGACCCATCCCCAGACAGGCATCATGCTGGCCGATCTGGGAGACGGCGAGATGGAAGTCGGAATGGGGCAGCACGGCGAAGGCGGCGGCGGATTGCAACCCCTGAAGAGCGCCGACGAGACCGCCGAAATCGTGCTGAACGCCCTGCTGGCCGATCTCTCTGTCCGGGAGGGGGAAAAAGCGATGCTGATTTTGAACGGCACGGGCGCGACCACGCTAATGGAGCTCTTCCTCATCTACCGCCGCTGCGTCCAGCTTCTGGAAGCGAAAAACATCGCAATCGCGGCGAATTACGTGGGGGAACTCCTCACGGTCCAGGAGCAGGCGGGATTCCAGATGTTCCTGGCGAGGGTGGATGACGAAACGCTCCGCTACTGGAACGCGCCCTGCAATACGCCGTACCTGAAAAAAATCTAAGCGCTTCGCCGCCTGGGGCATGCCACCGGCCGGCAACGCGCCGCGGATGGCGCTCCTTCCCCTCCCCGCCCCCGGAGGTATCTGGCGGGAGCAAAAAAACGGCAAGATTATTGTTTTTCCCGCAGGAGAAACATGTTTGATCCCCTGTGCGCAAAATTGCCCATAACCAGGCATGGAACTCCCTGCTTGTTTTTTGCCCGCAACGAGCTATAATTGCCCTGCTTGAGCCGTGCGCTCTTTGGCATCGGAAGGGATCATGTTGGCCGCGAAACGCGCCTCGCGCCCGGAAAACGGGCGCACCGCCAGGATGGCGGGGCGTACGGCTTGCCTACCCCCGTCAATATCGTAAAGACGGAATATTCCAGCCAATTTCGCCGATGCGCCGAAGGAATTCGATTCTTTGGGAAAAATGTACGCATACACGGGTCAAAATGGGTGTTTTGGAGGGATTTTTGCGCGGTTGTCTCGCGAAAAACACGAATTTTGCCTGAAAATCAGGCTTTCATGGACGATTATCCATTCAAAAATCCCTGAAAAACGCAGTTGATTGAAAAGGCGCGGCAAACAGAAGAAAAGAACGGGATTAGGGGCATGGGAGTCAGGCGAACGCTGAAGGAACGGCTGGAAGCGGCAAAGCTGCGCCCCTCGACCCGGCGCGGCCAGAACTTTCTCATCGATTCCGGCCAACTGGCCTTTATCGTTGAAATGGCCGGCCTGTCGCCAGGCGATTCGGTACTCGAAGTGGGACCCGGAACCGGATTCCTCACCCGGCGGCTGGCCGCCTCCGGATGTACCCTCTTCGGCGTGGAACTGGATTTCGGCCTCCTCCCTCTCGCCAGGGAGGAAACCGCCTCTTTTGAAAAGGTTCTCCTTGTCCAGGGCGATATCCTGGATGGGAAAAACCGGCTCAATGCCGGATTGCTTTCGCAATTTATCAACTTTTCAACCCGCGACGGGCATCGGGGAGAATGCAAATGCGTCTCAAACCTGCCCTATTCAATTGCCACTCCGTTCATCATCAACCTCCTCGCCTCTCCCCTTCCCTGGATTCTTGGCGTATTCCTCCTTCAAAAAGAGGCGGCGGAACGGCTTCTTGCCGCTCCGGGCAGCGGCGGGTATGGCGCCCTCTCCATTTGCGCCGCCCTTGCCGCCGAGACCCGCCTGAAACGAATTGTGCCGCCCGCGGCCTTCTGGCCGGTTCCCAAGGTCGACTCGGCGGTGGTGACGATGGCCTTTCGGCCGATGGAAAATCGTTTGGACATTCCCTGGCGGGAATTGCGCTCCGTGACGAATGCCGTCTTCGGGGCCAGGCGCAAAACTCTTCGCAATGCCGTGAAAGGATTGGCGGGAAACGGCAGCGAACGCGACACGCTGATCGCGCTCGGTGTCAATCCGGACGAGCGCGGTGAAAACCTGCGCCCGGAAGAATTTCTGCGCCTGGCCCGGCATTTGATCTGCCAATCGAAACGGCGGATTCCCTGACTCCCGCCCTTCCCGACGAAACGCGCGGTTTTTCGGCGGGCGCCCTCCGATTCCGGTCGCGCCCGCCGTCCGGGAAGGGCGGGA
>JAITKH010000133.1 GCA_031278535.1 Planctomycetota bacterium
CCGGAGGCGGAATGCTGGTGGTGGGCCGCGATGACAAGGGACATTGGGAGGTATCGACATGAAGCTGTCCATCCGTCTGGAACGGGCGACCCAGGACGGAATAATCGCTCTCTTCGCCGAGTGCGAGAGGGAAATTAATGATGGAGACATTCTGGCTTTGCCTTATTGTAGCGTTCAATGCGCAACAATTCATGAAGCCAATGCATGAATCTTTTTCATCTTGAAACCGGAAAGGGAAACATATAATAGGGCGCCGCAGCCGGAGTTGCCAAACCCGGAAAATTCGCGAGGAGCAAAACATGGCGGACGACAAGCAGCGCACCCTGGCCGGGCCGGCGGCTTTTTCCGGAAGAGGTCTCCATACCGGAGCGGAGGTCTCGGCAACAATCGAGCCGGCCGGACCGGACGCCGGACTGGTCGTCAAGGCGGGCGGATTGCGCGAGCGCCTGCGGCCTTCTCTTTCCGACGGTTCCCGAAGCGCCAATGCCGTAAGGCTGTCCCCCGAACTGGAGGTGATGACGATCGAACACCTGGTTTCCGCCCTCTGGGGACTGGGAGTGGACAACGCGGAGATATCGGTGGAGGGAGGGGAGCCTCCCGCCCTGGACGGTTCGGCTTTTGAATATGTCAAGAGCATTCAGGCCGCCGGCGTCATCGAGCAGGAGGCGGACCGGAAGGTTTTTGTGCCGAAGGCGGCCGTTTCCGTCGGGAGCGGCGACGTCGGCGTGTCTGCCTACCCTTCGCCCGACCGGAAGTTCCGCGTCACCTATATTCTCGACTATCGGGAATCGCCCCTGGCGCGGGGAACCGCGACCTTCGAAATAACGCCCGGAACCTACGCGGAGGAAATCGCCCCCGCCCGCACCTTCGTCATGCGGGAGCACGCGGACGCCATGCTCGCTTCCGGGCGCGGGAAGGGCGCCAATCCTCAAAACACGCTGGTGATCGACGGCGACAGGGTGGTGGACAACCAATTCCGGCTGCCGGACGAATGCCTGCGCCACAAAATACTCGATCTGGTGGGCGATCTGGCGGTTTTGAACCGCCGCCTCGGCGTCCACGTCGTGGCCTCGAAAAGCGGCCACGACGCCAACTTGCGGCTGGCCGCCGCCCTGGATCGGGCCATCAGGGAGGCGGAGCATCCGGCCGGCGTCATGGACTTCCAGTCCGTCACCGGCATTCTTCCGCACCGCTATCCGTTTCTGCTGATCGACCGGGTTCTGGAACTGGAAGAGAAGCGCTTCATCGTGGCGGCGAAGAATCTCACCTTCAACGAGGCCTTCTTCCAGGGGCATTTCCCCGGCCAGCCCATCATGCCCGGCGTATTGCAGATTGAGGCGCTGGCCCAAGCCGGAGCCATCATGATGCTGGGGGAATTCAGGGGCAAGGGGAAACTCGCGGTTCTCATGTCCGCCGACGACGTCAAGTGGCGCCGGCAGGTGGTGCCGGGAGATTGTCTGCGCCTGCACGCCGAATTCGTGAAGATGAAGAGCCGGATCGGGGTGGTTCGCGCCTGGGCCGAGGTGGAGGGGGAAACCACCACCGAGGCGACGATAAAATTCGCCATCATTGACGCCGTCCGGCCGAATTCCGTATAATGTTTTCTTTCCTCCCGGAGAGAGTGGATTTTCCGGCGCCGCGTTTGTAAGGATATCACCTGAATGAGCGGACATATTCATCCAAGCGCGGTAATTCATCGGACCGCGGAAATCGGCAGGGACGTGGAAATCGGGCCTTTCGCGGTCATCGGTCCCCATGTCCGCGTCGGCGACCGTTCGAGGCTGCTGTCGCACTCCCACCTGGTGACCCACACCACGATCGGGGCCGAATGCCATGTCTGCAGCGCCGCCGTGGTCGGGGGCGATCCCCAGGACCTGAAATACAGGGGGGAGGAAACCACGCTCGTCGTCGGCGACCGCACCCGGATTGGCGAATTCGCGACGCTGAACCGGGGAACCGGGATCGGCGGCGGCGAAACCAGGATCGGTTCGGATTGCCTGATCATGGCGTATGTCCACATCGCCCATGACTGCATCCTGGGCGACCATGTCATTCTCACCAACTGTACCCAACTGGCCGGGCATATCCGCATCGAGGACTATGCCTGGATTTCCGGCTCCTGCCTCATCCACCACTTTGTGACCATCGGCTCCCTGTCCTTCGTGGGGCCGAATTCCGGCGTGGGGTTCGACGTCCCGCCCTATGTACTGGCCGAGGGCTTCCGGACGGACTGCCGGATTCGCACCCTGAACATCGAGGGCATGCATCGCTGGGGCGTTCCGGCGGAGTCGGTTTCCGCCTTGAAAAAAGCCTTCCGCATCCTTTTCCGCCAGGAAGACAAGACCAGGGCCGAAACCATCGGGGAAATCGCGGATTCGGAATTGAGCCGGGATCCCTGCGTCGCCAATCTTCTCGCCCACGTCAGGGCCAGCCACGAGGGAAAACAGGGGCGGGCCCTGGAACGCCTGCGGGCCGCCAATCATACCCGCGTCATGTCTACCGGCTGAGCAGCTCCGTCCTTTTCCGGATCGGGTGAAGCGTCTCCCGGCGCATCCGCGAAAACGGGCGGAAGGGAAATCCCTTCCGCCCGGGAGAAACGGCGTCTGTCGCGGTTTCGGTTCCGGCCGAGTCGCGGAGACTATTGCAGGAGCGCCAACACCTGCTGGGCCTGATTGTTGGCCTGGGCCACCATGCTCAGCCCGGCGTTGGCCAGCACCTGGTTCTTGACGAATTCGGTCATCTCCGACGCCATGTCGGTGTCGCGGATGCCCGATTCGGTCTTGGTGATGTTCTCGATCGCCACCCGCAGGTTGTTTTCGTTCGTCTGCAGCATGTTCGCCTGCACGGCGCCGATGGTGGCGCGCTGCTCCGACACGTCCGAAATCGCCTTGTCGATTATCTGCATGGTGAGGGCCGGATCGGACGCCAGGGACGCCACCTGCCCTCCCATCACATTCTGGATGGAGAGGGTGCGGGTTTCGATCACCGCCCGCTTCGGATCGAACTGCTTCGTCACTTCCAGCCTCCCCAATTGCGCCGTGGACATGGGTTTCAGGCCGATGACGGTGCGCTCCTGGTCGCCGGCGCCCTCGCCCAACTGGAGCTGCATGCCGCCCTGGAAGTTGGATATGGTCTCGTTCGTCACGTGGCCGGCGTTGTTCATCCGGGCATAAACGCTGGTGACGTCGTCATAGGTCAGCGCGGTGGCCCGGGTGAAGATGGAGCCCTCGTTGTAGCCGACCTGGGCGATGGTGGTGGTGCCGGCCCTGCCTTCGTTGAAGGTGACGCTGGCCATGATGTCCGGAGTGGCGAGGTTCAGGACGAGGCCGTTGGTCTTCATCTGCTGGCCGTTCACGGAAACGGTGGCGTCCTGCCCCCGCTTCTCGTAGGTTCCCCGTTCCAGCAGCGTGGCGCTGTTGTAGTCGGCCGCGTCCTGGTAGTCCACGAAGAGGCCGCCTTCGAAGGTTTGCACCTTGATGGACTGATCGCTGCCGTATTCGGCGGTGCTGATGCGGGCGCCGAGATTGGTGAACTGCAGCTCCGCTTTCTCGATATAATTGTTTGCCGTACCGCCCGCGCCGGGAAGATTCTGCAGGGAGAGGGCGATGCCCAGGCCGCTGCTGGCCGTATGTTCGTCGTTCCAGATGGAATCGAGGATTGCCGGCGAGTCGGTGGTCGGCGTGACAAAATCCGCCGTCTTGGCCACCAGGTCCTCTTCCCGCATCAGGGCGTTGTTGTAGGCGTAGAACATGGCCTCGGTGCCGGCGGCGTTATAGGCCACTTTAAGGTAAATCTTGCCGGCCGAGTCGGTATTGACGCCAAGTTGTACCCCTGCCGCCACCGAGGCGCCCAGATTGAAGATGCCGCTGGCGGACGCGGTGCTGCAGGCATTGGTCGCGCCCAGTCCGATGCCGGCCACGGAAACTTTGAGAACGTCGCCGTACTGGGCATTGCTGTCCAGCGTGACCTGCAGGCCCGTAAGGCCGGAATGGTTCCGTTCGATGGCGTCCGTGGTGCCGCTGGCGCCGGACGCAATCAGCGATTCATTCGACAGGCTGGCGTCCTTGTAGGCTTCGTAGGTGGAGCCGTCCCCGGTGACCTTGAGGTAAATATTGCCCTGGCCGTCGGTGTTCCCGCCGTAACTGACGCCGCTCCCCACAGTGACCGCGGTGGCGACAAGCGCCTTTGCCCCGTTGTCGAGCGTGGTGTAATTGTCGTAGACGACGGCGGCGTTGGCGGTGGTGGAACCCAGCCCGACGCCGGTGAGCGTTCCGGTGGCCGCGGCGGTCCCGGCGATGCCCTGTTCCCGGTTGAAAATGAGGCTGGCGTCCACGCCGGTGGAACCGGCCACGTTCTTGATGGCCGAGACCACCTCCGAAATGTGCGCCCCCTGCGAAAAGTTGAACTGGCGGGAGCCGAGCGTGCCGGTGAGAATGAAGCTCTGCCCCTGGGTGAGGAAAGCGTGTTCGTTGATCTGCGACTTGGTGCCGTCGTAGGCGTCTATCTCCAGGTAGCCCTTGGCGGCCTGCCGGCTCATGGCGGCGTTGCCCATGTTGGTGGCCGCGTTCGGGGAATCGGTACCGTTGAAACCGATGGTGACCTCGTAGCCGTCCCGCTTGAAGATTTGCTGGAAGCTGCTCAGGCTGGCGTTGACCAGCTGGTTGTTCTGGGTGCCCTTGACGGTGGTGTTGACGTTGTAGGTGATGTCCTTCGAGCCGTTCAGCAGGAACTGGTCCGAGAATTTGGTCGTGTTGGCGATCCGTTCCAGCGTCTGGACGCCCGAGTCCATTTCCGCCTGGTCGGACGCCACCTGATCCGGACTGGTGATGCCGTTGTTGGCCGCGTGGATGGCCAGGGCTTTCATTTTTTTCAGGATGGAATTCATCTCGTTCAACGCCCCCTCCGCGATGGAAAGGACGTTCGAAGCCTCGGTGGTGTTGCGCACCGTCCGCTCCAGGCCGTAAATCTGGGAACGGAGCTTTTCCGAAATCACCAGATCGGCCGGGCCGTCGGCGCCGGTGTTGATGCGGTAGCCGCTCGAGAGCTTCGACAGGGACGAGTTGAGGTTCCGGTTGTTGATGTACAGGTTCTTGTTGGCGTTCAGCGCCCCGATGTTGTGCGCGATGACCATTGACATGGAAAATCCTCCCTGAGTCGCGTGCCGCGAAAGAAAATCATTCCCTGGATCGGCGGCATCCCTGCCGCCGGCAATCCGCCTTCGCTTCCCTGCCCGGCGCGGATCGGCACCGGTCCCGAAACCACGGCGGGCTCCTGAATTCCCGCCGCCATAATGATATTTTCAAAATCTCCTTTCTGTTCACTCTGTGCGGGGATCCCCGCCCCGTCCCCGCCCGGAAAGAAGGCGGACGTCCCCCGCCGGCCGGCGTTGTGCCGGACGCAATCGTTCCCCGGCGCCAGGCGGCGCGGGGAGGCGGCGAAACGGCGGGAACGCCTTCCCGGGCGGCGGAAAAACGCCGCCCGGGCCGGGCAACGCCCGCGCTTTACGCGAAAACTCCGTTTCGAATCAGGCGAGGGACAGCCGGTTGGAAGCGGCTATGGCGATCCGGATCGCGTTTTCCAGGCCGCAGGCGGCCGGCGTCGCCGAAGGGGCCGGGACGAGGCCGGCCGCGGCGACGCGGCTGCCGGACGACAGCCTGGAAAGGGGAGACCCCCGGTTTCGCCAGAAGAGGTTGGGGTTGCGCCCGGTCTTTGCCGCCGGGAAAATAGGCGTGAAAACGGTTGCCATGCGGAAAATCCTCCCTGAGTTGCGCGTTGTTCATTCCCTGAATTGGCGGCATCCCTGCCGCCGGCGATCCGTCTCGCTTCCTTGCCGGCGCGGATCGGGCCGGTCTTTCGCTCCGGCGGGCTCCTGAATTCCCGCCGTCATGAACCTGCCGGTCGCGTCCTCCTTTCCGCCGAATCCGCCGGCCGGGCTCCTGAATTCCCCGCCATCGCGAATCCTGTTCCGATCGCCGCGGATTCGAACGTCCGCTAATGCCGGTTTTTCCGAAATCGGAGTGCCGGATGAACGGATTATCGGTAGCGGAACTTGCGGCTTTAGCGGAAACCGCTTTTTTTTTTCGGTTTTTTGGAAATTATTTATAATACGTTTATATTCAAGGTATTGCATTTAATTCAACAGCCGATCGGGGAAAATATCGGCGGCGGGAAAATTATCGGCCGGGCCGGGGTTGTCCGGGCCGGTTTCCCGCCGCGGCGAAATTGCGTCAAGCCCGGGCGTCCGGCCATCCGATAACAGGGAATGGGCCTTCCGGGAAAATGCGGAAGGGGATTCCGGCGCCGGGCGCCGGCGGGACGCGGAGCGTGAAAGGAATTGACATGTCGACCTTGAGCCGGATCAACCACGA
>JAITKH010000346.1 GCA_031278535.1 Planctomycetota bacterium
AAGCTGAAGGACATCGGCATACTCCTTCGCGACAGCATCGCGGACTGGTTCAAAGAGAACAAGATTCCAGTCAACGTGAAATACATCGACCCGAGCTACCTCATTCGCTCGGTGCCGGCAAATTCCGTGGACAGCGTCTTTTGCGGGGAGTTGGCCAGGAACGCCGTTCACGCCGCCATGGCCGGCCGCACCGACATGCTTATCGGCAACTTGAAGCGCGCCTTTGTCCACGTCCCCATTGAAACCGCCATTTCGGTGCGGAAAAAGGTCAACCCGAGAGGGGAACTCTGGCAGAGCGTGATCGAAACCACCGGCCAGCCCGCCATGGTCAATTCCTGAGCTTGCCGGATCAGTACGGTTGTTGCATGCCAGCCGGTATCCACTCAAGCAGCGGATTCATCGAGCCGCCTTTATAGACGACGGCATTGTAAATTCGCTTCGCCTGGGCCATGACCGCCGTGGGAGCCACCAGGAAGGTGTACGGCTGATCCCGGGCGATCACCTCGTGAAGACGGTGGTAAATGGCGTACCGCTTTTCCTTGTCAAGGGTACGGCGCCCTTCCTCAATGAGGTGATCGGCTTCGGGCGAATTGTAGGCCACATGGTTGCTGCTTCCTTCGCGGTTGGCGCCGGATCCGTGCCAAATCTGGTAGGGATCGCCCTCGACGCCGCCGACCCAGGCGAGGGAACAAACATCGTAATCGCGCTTTTCCAGCACTTGGGTATAGACGGACCACTCGATAGGCTTGATGTCCACCCGTATCCCCGCCTTGATCATATCCTGCTCGATGATGGCTGCCCACTTGCGAATTTGGACGGACGAGGAGGGAATGATAAAAGTGAAAGCGAAGGATTTCCGCTTTCCCGAACCGTCGTAATCCTTGTCAAGCAAGCCATCGCCGTCGCTGTCGGCCCAACCGGCTTCGGCAAGGATGCCGGCCGCCCCGACCGGATCAAATGGCATGGGTTCGACGGCATGATTGTAATAGGGGCTTTGGGGAACGAAGGGACCGGAAATAACGGTCCCTAAGCCCATGAACACCTCGTCAAGAATGCGTTTCCTGTCAATAAGGCGAGTGAGAGCCTGGCGCACCCGCACATCCTGAAAAAGCGGGCGTTGCATATTATACCCGATATAACTCCAGGAAGTGCCATTGTACTGGTATTTCTCGAATCGGTATTCCGGCGGCACATCTCCCTTTCGTTTCCTTCTGTCCCAGGCCAGGGAATCTTCGTGGGCGGTGTCAATGCGCGGAGTGACCAGTTGAAAGTCAGGTTCCCGGGTCTCTTCGTGCCATTGTGTGGGCAGGAGGCCGTAAACATCGAGATTCCCTTTTTGAAACTCGATAAACGACACGCTGTTATCGGGAATGACGCGAATGCGGCGGGTTTTGATGGGAGGTTTCGGACCATAATAATCCTCATCCCGTTCCAGGATGACTTCGCTGTTCTTGTCCCATTTCGCCAGCTTGTAAGGGCCGGTCCCCACTATCCACTGGTTGCGGGGTGAGGAAATGAATTCCTCGGCGAAACGCTCGTCGTTCCAATCCGGATCCGGACGGTAATAATGTTCTGGAAGCGGTTGCATGCCGAGGGTGAATTCTTCCCCAAGGCTATAAGGTTCTTTCCATATTACCTTGAACGTGCTGTCGTCGACGATTTCAATGCGATCAAGAAGCTCGTAGTAATTGCGGATCGCCTCGCAGGGAATGCCCGGATTCTGTATGACGTTCCAATAGAAGAGAAAATCCCGGGACGTCACCCTCCTGGCCGGAACTTCCCGTTTCGTGACCGGATCGACGAAGGACTGCCAAAAGATGTTGTCACGAAGGCGAATGGTATACGCCAGGCCGTCGGGGCTGATTACCCAGGATTCGGCCATCACCGGCTCGAACCTGGTGATATCATTGGCATTCCGGCCGGCCAGACTGTCCACCAGGTATTCCCAGAGGGTGCCCACGGTGGCCTCGTTATTGATCAGGTAATTGAGATTGCCGGGGAGACTAATCGTCCGGGTGGTGATGGAACCGCCTTCCTCCGCCTCTGGATCCCGGAGATCATCGTTCAGGAAACCGGAACGCCGGATGGCCGGAACATCGGCATCGGCAAGGGCAGGCCGGGAAGCCAAATCCGCCGTTTCGAGGCGTCGCAGGGTGGCGTTCAGGCGATCCGCCGCGTCGGCCAGGCGATTGACCGCCTGATCCGTTCGCACCGCCTGAAGGCGGGTTGCGTCCACGGCATCCACGACAAAATACAGGCCGAGCAATACGGCCATGAAGTTGATCAGAACGAGGAAAGCTGCGATCATCGGGTTGGTGCGCATAACGGCTCCTGAGTGCATCGTCCTTTTGCCGGGCGCGGCAGGGATTATGGGGCCTGACAGACGACAAAAGCCCCCGCCCCACGCCTCAGAACCCGACATCCTCGTCGATCAGCGCCACTTCCGTCCGCGCCGCCCCGCTGAGGGGCCGCATATGGATGGACATGACGCCGCAGATGCGCCCGGGCGAGGAGCAGTCATGACACGTCAGATCCCGTACGCAGGGAGTCTTCCGTTCCAGCCGTTTGGCATTCAGGGGTGAAGCGACATTTCGCGCCCGGAGAATGGCGGACTGGAGATCGGGGCAAATCTTGTTCCGGCCGACCACGAATATCACCGTCTTCGGACCGTAAATGCTCGCCGCCACTCGGTTGCCGCCGCCGTCGATGTTGACAAGTTCCCCGGTCTCGGCCGCCGCGTTGACCGAGGTGAGATAGGCGGTGAACTCGGGAAACCGCTCCTTGGCGTCCGGTTCCTTCCAGTGCCAGATGACCTTGTTGGCTTTCCCGAGCCGATCATAGAGGCCCATATCCCGCAGGGTCACGGAGCCGCCAAAGCCGATGGTCTCGCCCCGAAGACTTCCTTCCAGATGCTCCGCCGCTTCGGCCGCCGTCGCGAAACAGGACACCGCGAAACGGTTCTTTTCCAGGCTGGTTCTGATAGTTGAAAAATTCATGCGCATCCCCTTTCCGTAACTGATCAATCCCGGCCGGGCGTTTCCAGCGCCTTGTCGAGAAGCGGACCCACCGCCTTCGGATTGCCCTTTTTCCGCAATTCCTTCATCACCCGGCCAAAAATGGCGTTGCGGACAGCCGTCTTGCCGGAGCGGTATTCTGCCACCAGCAACTGCGCCTCAGCAAGCACCCGGGCTATCGCCTGTTCCACCGCCGCGTCGTCCCGCTCGACAAGAAGATCGGCCGACTTGGCCACCATCTCGGCATCACCCCCTTCGCGGTACAGCGTTTCGAGAAGTCTGCGGAAACCCTCGCCATTCAGTCTGCCATCCTCAAGAAGGAAGACCGCCTGGCGGAAGGAACGGGGCGTCAGTTTCGCATCGTCCAAAGGCAGGCCGGTGGAATTAACGAGGGAAAAGACATCCTTGACCAGGCGCTTGGCAAAAAGAACGGTTTTGTCGGCACGATCCTCGGCGGCCAGGCCGAGAAAGCCCAAGGCGTCGTTCCGGGCCAACGCCTCGATATCGGCCCGAGACAAGCCCTTTTCACCAAGACCATTTACAAATGCGTCGTAGGAAGGGGGAAGGGCGGCCCTCTCCTTTTCAATCCATTCGGTGGAAATGCGGGCAGGCGGCAAGTCCGGTTCAGGGAAATATCGATAGTCGTGGGCGTCCTCCTTGGAACGCTGGATAAAGGTGCGTTGATTGGCGTCGTCCCAGCCCCGCGTCTCCTGTCGCAATTCCCCCCCGGCATCCAGAACATCGGCTTGGCGCCGCACCTCGTATTCGATGGCGGAACGCATATGGTTGAACCCGGCCTGATTCTTGATCTCGGTCCGTACGCCCAACTCCCCGGAATCCGTCGGGGCGATGGAAACGTTGGCCTCGGCCCGCATCTCGCCGTGCTGGATGCGGCAGCGGGAAATGCCGTTATACACAAGTATCGCCCGAAGCTTTCGGGCATACTCCTCGGCCTCGCGGCCGGACCGCAGCACCGGCTCGGTCACGATCTCCATCAACGGCACCCCAGAACGGTTGACATCGATACGCGCCTCGTCCCTGGCGTGGATCAATTTACAGGTGTCCTCCTCCAGGTGGAGGCGGCGGATGGTCACCCGCTTCTCCTTCCCGTCGTCGCCGGCAATGGTCAGCCATCCCCATTCTCCAAGCGGACGGACATATTGAGAAATCTGGTACCCCTTGACCAGATCGGGATAAATATAATTCTTGCGCTCGAACCAGATGATCTCGTTCACCCGGCAGTTCAGGGCCAGGGCGGCCCGAAGACCCAGGCGCACCGCCTCGCGGTTGATGACCGGCAGAACGCCGGGAAGGCCCAGGCACACCGGACAGGCGGCTCGGTTGGGAAGAAGATCCTGCGGCGCGTTGGGACAGGAACAGAACATTTTGGCGGCGGTGGCGAGTTCGACATGCACCTCAACCCCTACCGTGGTGACGTAAGTCCTGGCGCTCATTTCGTCTCCTTCGGCTTTGCCAACGTCCAGGGAGCGTTTTCCAGCCGCGTTCCCTTCTCGACCAGCCGGACAAGACGGCAAAGAATGTTTTCGCCGAACGGGGCGCTCATGGCCTGCGCTCCGGCCGGCAGGCCGTCGAAGGTTCCAACCGGGAAGGAAACGGCCGGCAAGCCGGCCAAGTTGGCCGAGAGGGTGAAAATATCTCCAAGATAGTCCTCCATCACCGAAGCGCTGGCGCCAATCTCGCGCGGCGGCCGGGGTGCGACCGGCAGCAGGAAGATGTCTGTGCCGAGAAAAAGATCCGCGAATTGCAGGGCCAGTTTGCGCCTAACCCGGGCAGCCTTGAGGTAATAGGCATCGTAATACCCTTGCGATAGGGCGTAGGCGCCCATCATGATCCGGCGCTTTACCTCATCGCCGAACCCCCTGCCCCGGGTTTCCGCATACACATCCCAAAGATCGCTGCCGGACCGGCGGACGCCGTAGCGGACGCCGTCGAATCTGGCGAGATTGGCCGATGCCTCGCAGGAACAGATGATGTAATAAGCCGCCACCCCGTATTTGATCAGGGGAACGCCGGCTTCGCGAATGACAGCCCCGCCGTCGCGGGCGATGGCGACAGCCCGCCGCACCGCTCCGGCCATGACAGGCGATACGCCCTCGTCCTCGAGCATGGCAGGATCATAGGCGATCCGCAGACCCTTCACGCCTTCTTCAATGCCGGGGAGGCAGAGGGAAGCCGTATCGGCTCTGGCGTCCGAGGTGGAATCGCGGGAATCCCGTCCGGAGATGACATCCAAAACCATGGCGGCGTCCCGGACGGTACGGGCGAGCGGACCGATCTGATCGAGACTGGAGGCAAGCGCCCCCAGGCCA
>JAITKH010000432.1 GCA_031278535.1 Planctomycetota bacterium
CCACTATCCTGGCGCGGGCGGCGAAAAGAGGATTGCGCATTATCGACGGAACCGGGATGATGTATCATCAGCAATTCGCGGCCATGGAATTCCGGTTCGGAGTCAAACTCCCCCCGGAGATGCTATTGGAGGCTGAAGAGGCGCTTGATATCGCCATAACGCTTCGCAACATCAGAAACAAGCGGAAGACGCCGCCGGTTTGATGTCTCGGCCTGGCCATCGCCCCGGGCGAATGCCTGGGGCTGGTCGGATCGAATTAAACTGCTCCTTGCTGATTGCATTAATTCCCGAACATCCGATTGATACTGCCAGCGGCATGAAATTGTGGTTTTCGATCCCGGGGGAGGGGAATCGTTTTCACAATTCCTATCCGCGATCAATATAGCAGGCAATATCGAGTGAAAAAATTTGGCTCATGTCCGCAAATAGGTGAACGGAGGAATCAACCCATTGTCCTGAATATGAATTGATGCGCTCGTCACCTGTTCGGAAACATGAGCCAAAAAAAATTTTAAAAGTCCACAAACAGCAACCGGAAGGGCGGATCTATGGAACGCGTGGAATTGGCCATACCCGATTTGCTGCTTCTTCAGCCGGATGTGTTCGGGGACAAACGGGGATTCTTCTTCGAAACCTATCGCCGGAACGAATTCGCCGACTTCGGCATTACGGCTGATTTCATCCAGGACAATCATTCCGGTTCGATAAAAAACGTATTGCGCGGCCTCCACTACCAGTTGGCGCGCTCCCAGGCGAAGCTGGTTCGGGTGGTGCGGGGCGAGGTCTATGACGTTGCGGCGGACATCCGCCGGGACAGCCCCTGGTTCGGCAAGTACTGCGGCGTCATCCTCTCCGGGACCAACCGCCGCGTACTCTACATCCCCGAGGGGTTCGCGCACGGCTTTTTCGTGCTCTCCGACACCGCCGAATTCGCCTACAAGTGTTCCGACTACTATTCGCCGAATGACGAGCGCGGCATTCTCTGGAACGACCCGGGGCTGGGCATCGAATGGCCCGTTCCTCCCGGCGTCCAGCCCATCCTTTCCAGCAAGGACGCGGCCTACGGGACGCTCGCGGAAACAGACGCCGCCGACTTGCCGGTCTACGGGGCGGGAAAACGATGGCCGCAAAGGATCGATCCATGCGAATCTTGATTACCGGGGCCAGAGGAATGTTGGGGAGGCATCTGGCGCAGACCTGCGGCGGACATGAATTGTTGCTGGCCGACATCGACGATTTCGATCTGGCCGACCCCTCCGCTGTAGACGCGGCCGTGGCCGCCTTCCGGCCGGAGACGACGCTGCACTGCGCCGCCATGACAGCCGTGGACTTGGCCGAGTCCGATCCGGACGCCGCTTTCCGCGCCAATGCGGTTGGCAGTGCCAACCTGGCGCGGGCCTGCCGCCGCCGCAGTTCCCGGCTGATCGCCATATCGACGGACTATGTGTTTTCGGGCGATCTGGATCGCCCATACCATGAATGGGACGTCACCGGCCCCCGGACTGTGTACGGAGCGTCGAAGCTGGCAGGCGAAGAGGCCGTCCGCGTCCACTGCCCCGACCACCTGATATGCCGCCTGGCCTGGCTCTACGGCGCCGGCGGCCCGTCCTTCGTCCACACCATGCTGAAGCTGGGCGCAGAAGACGGTCCGCCCCTGCGGGTGGTCCGCGATCAGATCGGCAATCCCACTTCGGCGCTGGCCGTGTCCGAACGGCTGGCGGAACTGCTTGCGGTTCCAGCGGCGGGTACCATGCATTTGACTTGTTCGGGGGAGGCGAGTTGGTACGATTTCGCCAAGGAAATTTTCACCTTGTGGGGATTGAAGAGAGAGCTGACTCCCTGCGCCACCGCGGAATATCCCCGTCCCGCCCCCCGCCCCGCCAACTCGCGTCTGGAAAAGCGCCTGCTCCGTCTGCTCCGCTTGCCCGGCATGCCGGACTGGCGCGACGCCTTGCGTACTTTTCGGGAAAGATACCCCGAAGGATAAAATGAACGGATATCCTGTTCGGCAGCGCTGCTGCCCCGGTTTATCCCGCAGATGCCGGAGCAGGCTCGCCGCCTCCTCCCGGCCGCACAGTTCGCAGCGAATCATGCCGTTTTCACTCATAAGTGTCCTTTCCTTGTCCATTGCAAAAAACCGGAATCCCGCCATACTTGCGATAACCCCAATGGAGACGACGGATGTCCATAACCAGAAACAGGCTGGCGGCGGAAATCGCCGGCCAGATTCGCCTGCCGCAGGAGACGGTACGGGAAATGCTCTCGATGACGCTGGACGGCATCGTTGGAGAATTGGAGAAGACCGGCCGGGTGGAGTGGCGCGGCTTCGGCGTCTTCAAGGCGAAGTCGCTCCCGCCCGTCAAAAAACGAAATCCCCGCACCGGCGAAACCGTCATGGCCCCGGCCAAAAAGAAGGTGGTCTTCAAGGTCGGAAAACTCGCGTTCGAAAGGCTGAACAAAAAGCCCGGGAAGCTGGAGAAGTCCGCTTCACCAACGGAAAGGAAACACCGCGCCTGACGCCGCCCCGTGCAAACGGCTCGCGGACCACAAGAGCAAAAGGCATACAGGTTGTTTTCTCCCTTGGTCGGCGTATACTGTATCGTCGTCGGCACGGAGAATGACCGATGACCACCGTCACCATGAGCAAGCCGGCTATCCATGACAAGTACGGCAATCCGCTCTCGATATATCCCGGCAGCGAGAAGCCGGCCACCTTTGCTGAAATGGAAGCGGAGTGGGATGAAATACGCCGCCGATTCCATCACGTGCTGGAGAAAGTTTCGGTTGACGGCTTTTTGGCCGGGAAGCATGCCGAGGCGGAACGATTGTGAGGCATCGACCGCTGGTTTTGGACGCCTGCGCCGTCTTGGCGATACTCAAGAATGAGCGCGGAGCCGACGCGATTCGGGAACATCTTCAGGCCGCACTTGGTCAAACCTACATGCACGTCATCAATGTGTTCGAGGCAGCCTATCATCTGGCCGGGCAGGGTATGCGGACGGAATGGGCCTGGAAAGCGGCCCATCCGCAGGGAGTGAAACTGATAGACGACTGTGGTCCGTCCTCGCTCGCTTTTCGTGCCTTGCGGATAAAGACACAATACCGGCATCTTTCCTGGGCGACAGCTTTGCCCTATCCCTGGCCGAAACCATTGATGCCGGTTTTTTGACTGCCGACAGCGGTTTCCGGAATGTTGACCGCAATACCGATATACTCTTCTTCCGTTAACCGCCATCAACAGTCCGGCCATCTGCCGCAGGCAGTCTTGTAGCCGCAGTCCGGGCGGCGCCAGCCCGGGGCGGGGTAGCACACGCCCGCCGCCATGCCCCGCCAGACGGCCCGCGCCCTGGCGACAAGCCGCGCCTCGTTCTTCGGCTCGGGAGGAATTGCCAGCGGAATGATTTCGCACGCCCTGGTCTTGGCCGCCACATCCACCCGCAAATCCAGGGGAAGCCCGAATTGCCGCGGCAGACCGGCCTTTCGGGCCGCCAGAGCGTACAAATCCAACTGCTCCCGGTCGATGTCCTCCGCCCCGCAGCGCCGGGCGGCGGTCTTCAGGTCCACCAGTTGCAGCCGCTTCCCCGAGGGCGTGTCTGTTATCTCAATCAAGTCGAGGCGCCCCCGGAGCGGCGGCAGGCCCGCGGCCAGTTCCACCTCGAACGGCTCTTCCACGGCGAGTATCTCGCCGGCATGCGCCTGGGCATGCTCCAGGAACGCTCCGAGCATTCTTCCCGCCAGTTCCCGCAGGGCGGCGGGATTGTCCGCCCGGGCCGGATAGCGGATGGCTTGTCCCTCCGTTCTCTCGGCCCAGGCCAGGTCATAGGCCGCCAGCAGGTCGGGCAGGCCCGGGGTTCCCCGCCCTCCAGCCAGAAGCGTTCGGCGGCGGCATGGAACGCCGACCCGAAGACCAGGCTTGCCGAAACCTGCTCGGGCTTCTCGGTCCGGGACAGCTTCCAGGCCAGCGGGCAGCCCGCGTACGTCCGCATCTGGGAATACGAGAGGTGCGGCGTGGGTTCCGGCCGGCTTGTCCGCGCCGCGCGCCCCGGCAGGAACGACTCACTCATGTCCGTCCCCCCCCCCCTTCTGATTCCCGGCCAGCAGCCGGGCGGCTTCCTCGCGGGCATGGTTCGGGAGCAGGTTCATGACCCGGACCAGCGTCTCCACCTCGAAACGCTCGATCTGCTTCACCATTCCCCGAACCGCCGCCTCCGCCTGCTCCTTCGGGGTTTTCTGGAGACGCACCCGGCCGGCCGCGCTGATGAAATCCCCCGTCTCCCGCTCCCGGCGGCGTTTTTCCACCGTGTGCCGATCCAGCCCGGTCAGCCGGGCCAGGGCGCTGTCGCCGAAGCCCCGGCCGTCGTTGTCCAACAATTCGTCCAGGGCCGCTTTCTTTTCGGCCAGGGTGAGGCCCAGTCCGTGCTGGTTCGCCTCCAGGCCGGCCAGCCGGGCGTCATGGCTGTCGCCGTGGTACAAGTCGGCCCGGATCGCCGTCCGCCCCGCCGCCAGGGCCGCCGCCACCCGGTGATGCCCGTCGGCGATGTAGAAGCGCCCGAACATGTCCTCAAGCGCGACGATGGGCGGCGGCTCGCTGGCCTGCAACAACTCCCGGTAGCGCTCGACCGTCTGGGAGTCGATGGTCTTCTTGCGCACCTGGCAGGCGTTCAGGCTGCGGATGGGGA
>JAITKH010000017.1 GCA_031278535.1 Planctomycetota bacterium
CCTGACGATTCCCTGCCGGATTTGCTGATAGGCGCCGGGCATGTCCGGCGGGGTGAGGATAATCCCCAGGAGGTGGACGGTTTCGCCGGCTATCGCCATTCCCTTCTCTATCGGGGACAGGGCGATCAGCGGATCCGAAACGCGTTCCAGCCGGCCGGGAAGAATCGCCAGTCCCGGGCAGGGGTGGACGTCGTCCCGTTCAAGGCTTGCCAGCACCTCGTCCATGGCGACATTGATATTGCCGATGCCATAGGTCAGGGCCAGATGCTCCAGCATCCGGCGAATCAGCCCCCGATCATCCGCGGCATCGCCGGAGGCGACGATGTCCTCCGGCTTGAACAGGGCGGTCAACCGGATGTTCCGGATGGTGGCGCTGCTGATTCGTCTCGACGACCCGGCTTCCCGCATGGCGTTTCCCGTGAATGAGATCGCTTCCCCGTCCATCGTCCGGGCGGCCCTGTTGCGAGACCGCAACCGATCCGGTTACGGGTGATACGCCGTTTGGAACGTTTTCGGCACCCAGTATAACGCATTTTCACGAGGAGCGCAAGTTTCGATTTCGTCGGGAGCGGTCCGTCGCTATACTGTACGACGCGAAACAAATGGCGGGACGACTTTTCCGGAGCGATCGGGGATAAGGAGAATCGGCATGTTTGTTGAAGAGGAAATCAGGGAAAAGAAGGCGAAGGTGAGGGAACTCCTGGGGGAGTTCGGACTGGACGGGATACTGATCAAGCGGACGGCGAATTTCGCCTGGATCACCGGCGGCGGCATCAACTATGTGGGCATCACATCCGACGTGGGACTTTGTCCCGTCCTCGTCACCCGCGACCGGGATTACGTGATCGCCAATCAGGTCGAGGCGCCGCGCATCCGGGACGAGGAAATGATGGAACGGCAGGGCTACGAACTGAAAACCTGTCCCTGGTACGACGAGGGAGGCGAAAGCAAGGCCGTGGCCGCCATTATTGGGGACGGCAAGCTTGGCAGCGATTGCGGCCATCCCGGCGCCATGGACGTGGGAGCGAGCCTGAACCAATTGCGCTGGTCCCTGACCCCTTGGGAAATCGACCGGTACCGGGAACTCGGAAAGGCGACGTCCCTTGCCATCGAGGAGACCTGCATGGCCATTCGGCCGGGCGACAGCGAATGCGCGGTGGCGGGGCGCCTGCTCGGCCGGCTTTGGGAAAACCGCATCGATCATATCAATGTCTTCTGCGCCGCCGACGACCGCATTTCCCGCTTCCGGCATCCGCTGGTGACGGAGCGGAAAATTGAGAAACGCGCCATGCTATGCGTCAATTCGCGAAAACACGGCCTGATTGTTTCCATCACCCGCTTCGTTCATTTCGGCAAGGTTCCGGAGGATATCCGGCGCCTCTACCGCGCCAACGTGGAAATCGACTGCGTCTTCATGGCGAATACCGTTCCCGGGCGGCTGCTTGCCGA
This sequence comes from Planctomycetota bacterium, assembly GCA_031278535.1. Lineage (GTDB taxonomy): Bacteria > Planctomycetota > SZUA-567 > SZUA-567 > SZUA-567 > JAJBSZ01. The sequence goes on from JAITKH010000017.1 coordinate 1,450, forward strand.
CATATTCGCGAAAGGCGTGGAGGCTTACCGGGATCGCGGCTTCGAGGCCGAAATCCAGTTGCACCACCAGGGCGGCCCCATCGGCTATGTGGGTCGCGAAACCAGGGTGCATTGGAAAACCCCGGGAGTGGCGTTCAGGAACCAGGCATTTGCCTGGAATCCCTCTCTCACCGGCTCGAAATCGGAGGATGTGATGCTGGCGGCCGCCGGCGGGCCGGAGTTGTTGACCTTTCCGGTGGTCTATCCCAAGCTCGAACTGACTGTTGAAGGCGCGCATTTTGTCCGCCCCGACATCCTGGAGACATGAAAGATGTAGTGGCCTGGAAAAACCGAACTTGCGGATGCCGAAATCCGCTTGCCCCGGAATCGACCCCTGACGCCGAATACCCAAGTGCGCAGGGTTTTCGGTTGTTCCTATTCCATAAGGGTCTGCCCAAAAATAATCTTTACAACCAATGCCGTTTTCCTTTGCTTTCGTTCGATAGAAATTGATCATGATCTCGCCGTTTTCAGGAGGCCGGATAGGCGTCGCCTTCCATTCGCCATCCCCGCAGAGGAACGGAAACGAACAGCCGCGAACGGTGCAACGCCTCCGGCAAACCGCATCCGTTTCCCTCTTGAAGTCTCCCGGATTCCCGCGTTCGCGGGAATGACGTTTTTTGTTCTCGCTCCGTCCCTCGCTGTGCCGGTGCGTTCCCGTCCGGCACAGACCGCCTTCGGCGCGCGACAACGGCGAGGGCATTCGACAGTTTTCCATGAACGCCCGCGTCTGCCGTCCCGCTCGTCATCCCCGCGAACGCGGGGATCCAGGGCGCATCGAAAAAGGAACGGAGACAGCCAACCAAAAACGGGTTGATCCTTGAAGCGATTGACCCAGCGCCGCACCTCTCGCCCCGGGACGCCGATTTCCATTCCGGACTGCGCTTCAAACACACCGGCCGAACAGCCAAAAGCCGCCTTCACTAGTGGTCTGTACAGTCTCAATCCTTACAAATTCTGAAGTCCGTTTGTTCCGGGATTGACCTCTGATGCCGAAGGGGAATTCACTTCCCCGCAGGCGGAAACCGGATGAACCGGGGGCGCTCCCCGTAAAGTCTCAAGCAAAGATTGAGACTGTACGGAACACTAGTTGGCTAACGATTCCGTTTCACTCCGGTTCGCGGGGGACTCTCGCCTCATAAGACATACGCCGTGCCCGGCGTACAATAATGCGTTAAAATCGAGACATGCTGATCGCGGATTGGAATTGTGGAAATAGCCCCAGAGTCGAAAATCACAATTTCACGCCGCCGGCAGCATATATTGTTAACCGGTTCCCAGTCGGCAAATGCTCCGAAACGACCTCAATCCGGCGAAAATGTTTGAAAGGGGAACCGCCTTGGACCGATAATATATTTGGTGACTTTTTGCCCCCGGGACAGGTACGGGGGATTATGAAGTTGAATCCCGAACGCGAAAAGGCCGCGCCCCGATGCCGGGAGGAATTTGCAATGCGCAAACTTTTTCTGATTGTAATTCTATTCTTCATGGTTGTCGGCTTGCGTCCGCCCCTCGCCGGTGACGCTTTCAATTTCAGCGATCTTCCTCCGTTGCCTCCTCCGCTTTTGGACGAAGGACCGAATCCGCCGCCCCTGACCCCGCCTCAGGCCGGTTCCTTGTCGCCCCTGGCGCAGCCGTCCACTATGCCGCCGGCTCTCCCCCCCGCCTCTCCAGCAGTTTCTGCACCGGCTATAGTCCAGCCATCGCTTCCTCCCGCCGTTCCGCCACTAAATCCGCCGCAGTCCGCCATTCCCGATGTCACTCCAGTTAACATGCCGGATGCCTTGCGGCCGCCGGAACAGCCTGTGGCGGTCATCCCTTCCATTCCTGAAACGCCGCGGCCGGGCAAGGTCGTCGGCGGCCGGGTCAATGTACGGGCCGGCCCCAATACCCAATATGAATCCATCGCCGTCCTCACCACCGGCTCGCCGGTGACCGTCCTCGCCAAGAACGGCGAATGGTATAAAATCGTCTTTCCTGCCGAACAGTTGGCCAGCATCCACAAGAATTATGTTGACGCCGAATTATCCGGCGAGATACCCGAGACAGGC
>JAITKH010000037.1 GCA_031278535.1 Planctomycetota bacterium
GAGATGTCGATTATCGCCGCCACCAGGCGCTCCTGGAAAAAACGGAGCAGTCGGGCCTCCTTGCCGACGTCGTTGTCAGTACTGGAGATGGTCATGAGATAGTTGGATTTTTCGAGAACCGATTCCACCCCCTTGATCATCCGCATGATGGTCGGGTTGAGGATGGTCGAGGCAAGGACGCCTATCATGCGGAAATTGCCGGTCTTCAAGCCGCTTGCCAGAATATGCGGCGTGAAATCGAGCGCCCGAATGGCTGCGTTGACCCTGGCGGCGGACTCGCGGCTCACCGGGTAGTTGCCGTGGATGACCCGGGACACGGTAGCCACGCTCACCTTGGCATGTCGCGCAACATCCCTGATGGTGATGTTTGCTGTTGAGTGAGCCGCTTTATCCGACATTTCCATGCCGTTCACCGGATGGGATTGAAAAAAGGAAAATAGTTGCCCTATTGCTCCGGGTTATCTCAATGGCGGATTCGTTCCGCCGTTAGCGAATACGCAGCAACGCCCAAGACATTCATCTCCAGAAATTCCGGATTTCAGATTGTCATTGCCGCGGCTTCAGAACCCCCGCGCGGTTTCCGGATCAGTCGTCCCTCACGCGGATAATGGCCTTGAGATAGTCTTCTGGATGCGCCACCAGCTTTTCCGGGAATTCCGGCGCATCGGCCAGCGGCACGGGAGTCATGTCCAGTTTTTCCACCCCGATTTTCCGGTCGGCGATTGCGTTTATGGATTCCGGAATTCGTCGCGCGAATTCCGTGAGCCGAACAAATCCAATTCCTTCTTCAGGAACCAGGAAATGTCAAGAGTACACTCGGTCTTGGGCCAGCCGACAAACACAACCCGTCCGGCGGAACGAACAAATGTGGCCAGAGTCGCCGCCACCGGGCCGGCGCCCGAGCAGTCGATTGCGACCTGGGGCAATTCCCCGCCGCACATGGTCCGGAGGTGATCCGCCAGATTCCCGCCGGCATTGTTAAAAACATGCCGAATTCCCAATCCCCGGGCCAAGGCCAGGCGATTGTCGATCAGATCGACCAGGATGGGAATGGCGCCATAGGCCTGGGAGACCAGGGCGGTGAGCATGCCGATGGAACCGGCCCCGACAATCACCACGTACTCTCCGACTTGTATTCCGGCGCGATGGTTGGCGTGGATGCCGATGGTCAAGGGCTCGACCATGACACCTTCCTCCCAGGTCAGGCGTTCCGGCAATTTGTGGACATGCGTGACGGGGTGCTGGAATTTGGTCGCCATCATCCCGGGGCGGTGAACGCCGCAGGTGCTGAGATTTTCACAAGTGTTGTAGCGGCCGAGCCGGCAGGCGTAACAGGCGCCGCAGCCGATGTACGGCTCCATACATACTTCGTCCCCGATCTGAAGACCCCTGGTGTTGGGGGCGACTCCCACAATCCTGCCCGCCGTCTCGTGTCCCATGCCGATCACCGGATACCGTATCACGGGGCTCACCCCCTTGAAGCCGCCGATATCGGTTCCGCAGGCGCCGCAGAGTTCCACTTCGACTATGGCGTGGCCGCTTTTCAATTCCGGATCGGGGAGTTCCCTTACGGATGTTTTGTGGGCCGCCTCCAAGTACAGGACTTTCATGGGCACTTTTCCCTGAGGATGATCATAGAAACCGTTTACTATAACGCCTGCATCACCCAACCACATCGTGTTGACGGTATTTTCACTCGTTTGAGGCTAAAAATCGCGGCGCCGGGGCAATGGCAAATCGTTCGGAGGTCGTGAAGCGCTTCCATGCAAACAGGTTCAAAACGAAACCCGGAAACGCGATAGTAAACGTTTACTGAAGTATAAACAAAACCAAGATTCGCATTTTATAATCCGAGCCCGCCGAACTGTCAAGTTTTTTTTCTTTTTTTTCTTTTATCCAGAAGCTTGCGCATCAAACTTCCCTCGTCAACGGCAAATAAAAGCCGCCGCATTCCGCAAACGGGGCAAGGCATGGCGAAAAAAGGCACGGTAAGCCTCGCAATGGCGATTCAGGTACAGGCGTCCGGCGCCGGCAACCCCGCGATCGCGGCGGCACCCGCCGCGACAGAGAAAGAAGTATTCGCAGTTCCGGCAGGCGACGTCCGGCTCCAGCGAGGGCTCGGAAAATTTCCGTGCGCACTCTCCCAAGAGCAGATCGGAAAAGCTTGCATCCTGAATCCGGCCCAACCTGAATTCATCGACTGCATAGAAATCACAAGGATACACGCTTCCATCGGCCTCGACTACGGGATAGGCGCGACAAACACCGGCCATGCCGCAATTTTCGGGAGGCCGACCCGCCAGAATATGGACATAGTTGTCAAACATGCGGACGGAGACATACGCGCCAGCCGCGAAATCCCGATACCACAAATCGAAAAAACGGCAAAGGAATCCGCCATAGATCGCGGTATCAAGGGAATGGGCACATTGTCCCGTTCCAACCCCCAAAGCGTCCAGGCAGGGTATCAGTTGTATATAGCCGAACTTCCGTTGCCGGTAAAACCGATATGTCCGATCCGGATGAGCTGCCACAAAACGGGTCAGGACGCTCAAAATATTATATTCCACCCCACACTCGGTCAGCAGCCTGGCTGCATTCAGTGTACGATTGAATGTTCCCTCTCCCCGCCCGTCCCGCCGCAGTTCGTCGTGGATTCGCCGATCGGGATCCAGGGAAAGCCCCACCAGAAAATGATGCCTCCGCAGGAATTCCGCCCAAGCGGCGTCAAGAAGCAAACCGTTCGTCTGCAAGGCATGACCGATTCTGACGCTTTTGGTATTGTATTTTTTTTCAAAATCGATCAGGGTCTGGTAAAATTCCAGGCCGGCGAGAGTCGGTTCGCCGCCCTGGAAACCGAAGACGCACATCTCCTCGGATTCCGCCAAAGCTTTCCTGACCACGGTTTCCAGAATGTCCAATCCCATCAGACCGCGATTCCCCACCGATCGGGATTCGGCGACATCGGCGTAAAAACAATAGCGGCAATGCATGTTGCATAGGCTGGATGCGGGCTTGATTAACAGTGAAAGGGTCTTCATGACGGCGATTCCATCAACAGAT
>JAITKH010000045.1 GCA_031278535.1 Planctomycetota bacterium
GGCGCGAGGCCGCATTCCTCCCTGGTATAACGCCCGAACAGCAAGTCTCCGCCCCGTCTTTCCGCCATGCCCGGTCCGCCTCAGGAGTCAAAGGTCACGCTTTCCGCCTCGACCATGCCCGACTGCAAAAGGAATGGCGCCTGAACGCGGAGCATGGAGGAGTGGAACAGATCGGCCCCGATCATCGTTGCGTCGTCCAGCTTGCACTGCCGCAGATCGGCGCCCGACAATATGGCCCCGGCCAGGTTGGCTCCGGATAGGTCCGATCCGGTCAGATCGGCGCAGCAGAGATCGTAACCGGCCAATTCGGCGTTCTCGAGAGCAATCCCGGTCAGGTCGATTGCGTCCGCAATGTCCTGGCACCAACGATTCCAGCCGGCGGCGTCGCCCCGGCGCAGGCATTCCCGAATCTTCTGGCCGGGAGTGATCCGGGCCATGCGCTGCCCGGCTACCTCGATCTCGATGTCGTAGCCGCCGCGCACCCGCCGCAGGGCCACGACCCGGCCGGATACCATTGCCATGTTTTCTCCATGACCGTTCTTATTGGCATGGATCGCCACTTCGATGACTATTTGCCGCACCAGATCCGTCTTGGTACAATGCAGGATCAGCGACTTGTCGTTCAACAGCACGGCTTCGCCGGACTTGGGCTTCCGATCAAAGGCCGGGTTGTTCGGAACCGTGTACATGGCCCGCCGGGACTGGGCTGGCGAGGCAATGACCAGAGGGGCGCTGTCCGATTCGTTGATCAGCGCCTCAAGTCTGAAAATCAGGCTGTCGAGAAGCTCCAACTCCTGAAATTCGCCTGTCGCGCCGGCAGGCATGGCTTCGGGCATTTCCCTTTCCCCTCCGGTCATTCCAGGCGCCCTATGCGCCGGATTTCAACCGCTTCGCCTTTTCCGCCGCAACCTCTTCGGCGATGCGGAGAGGAACCGTTTCGTATTGCTCGAAATGCATGGTAAAGGACGCTCTGCCCTGGGTCATGTTCCTGAGATCGGAAGCGTAGCCGAACATGTTGGCCAGAGGGACGATCGCCTTGATCGTCTGTCCGCTTGCCAAAGGTTCCATGCCGGTAATCCGTCCGCGCTTGCCGCAAAGATTCCCGGTCACTCCGCCGGCGAACTCTTCCGGCACGGACACGTTCACCGACATCATCGGTTCAAGCAACTGGGGATTGGCCTTGAGCATGGCCTTCCGGAAGGCCATGGAGGCGCATGTGCGAAAAGCCTGTTCGGAAGAATCGACTTCGTGGTGCTTGCCGTCGAAAAGCGTGACGCGAACATCGACCACCGGGTAGCCGGCGAAGGGGCCGCGCACCAGGGCGTCGGTAAGACCTTTTTGAACAGCCGGGACATATTCCTTGGGAATGGCGCCGCCGACCACGGCATTGACGAATTCAAAGCCGGCTCCCGGGGGAAGCGGCTCTATTCTGATCGCCACCTGGGCGAACTGGCCCCGGCCGCCGGTCTGCTTGGCGAAACGCTCGTTCACCTCGGAGACAATGGTCGCGGACTCGCGATAGGCCACCTGGGGCGCACCGGTGTCCACCTCGACCCCGAACTCGCGCCGCATCCGATCGATAAGGATATCAAGATGGAGTTCACCCATTCCGGCGATAATGGTATCCTCCGTCTCCGGATCCGTCGAAACCAGGAAAGTCGGATCCTCTTCGGACAACTTCTGCAGCGCCTTGTCTATCTTGTCGCGATCCCCCCTGTCCCGCGACGTGATGGCGACAGAAAGCACCGGCGCCGGGAATTCGATGGCTTCAAGGATAATCGGATCCGCTTCCGAGCAAATGGTGTCGCCGGTCACGGTGTCGCCGATGCCGACCACCGCGCCGATGTCGCCTTCAAAGAGACAATCCACCATCTCCTGGCGGTTGGCGTGCATCCGCATGATCCGGCCTACCCGCTGCCGCTTGTTTTGGGTGGAGTTGAGGACATAGGTGCCGCTCTCGAGCCTGCCGGAATAGACGCGGACATAGACAAGCTTCCCGACATGGCGATCGGTCATAATCTTGAAAGCGATGGCCGCCAAGGGATTCCCTTCGCCCGGAACCCGCCGGCGGACGCTTCCTCGGGCCGACTCGCCGATGATCGGCGGCTTGTCGGCAGGACTGGGAAGATAGTTGACAATGGCGTCCAGAAGCATTTGGATGCCCTTGTTTTTGAAAGCGCTTCCGCATAGGACTGGACAGATTACCTGATTGTGGGTGGCTTTCTTCACCACCGCCCGGAGTTCGTCGGGAGCGATGTCGTCGCCGTCCAGATATTTTTCCATCAATCCGTCGTCATGCTCGCAGGCTTTTTCCAGCAGGTTCCGGCGCCATTCGCCGGCAGCCGCCCGCATATGTTCAGGAACCTCCTCTATGCGGACGGTCATGCCCTTGTCCTTCTCGTCATAGTAGTGGGCACGATTGGTCACCAGGTTTACCACCCCGCTGAACTCCGGACCTTCGCCGATGGGGATGGCGATAGGGACGGCGTTGGCGCCAAGAATGTTCTTGATTTTTCCGACCACGCCGAAAAAATCCGCTCCCACCCGATCCATTTTGTTGACGAAGGCAATGCGCGGAACCTCGTACTTGTCCGCCTGCCGCCAAACCGTCTCCGACTGGGGCTCGACGCCGCCCACGGCGCAGAACAGGCCGATGACGCCGTCCAACACCCGGAGACTCCGCTCAACCTCGACCGTAAAATCCACATGGCCGGGCGTATCGATGAGGTTGATCTCGCAATCCCGCCACCTGGTGGTGGTGGCCGCCGAGGTGATGGTAATGCCCCGCTCCTGTTCCTGGGGCATCCAGTCCATGATGGCGGCGCCATCGTGAACCTCTCCCAGCTTGTGGCTTTTCCCGGTATAATAGAGGATGCGCTCGGAACAGGTGGTTTTTCCCGCGTCAATATGGGCCATGATGCCAATGTTCCTTACCTGCTCAAGAGAGGTACTTCTTTTTTCAACCGCCATGCATTTCGCTCCTTCATTTTCCGTCCTCCCTATCCGTCCGTGCATGATCGCCTTGGACAAGCGCCCGGCCTGTCCGCTGCCGACGCTCTTTTCCCGGTCGGATGATGCCGTACAGGCGCGACTTTCCCGGTGGAAAGGCTCTTCTGTAAGGACACACAACAAACAATAAAACAGCAGCCGCGTCGCCGCGGCTCTCTCTCCCAAAGAATGATCATAACGCCCCACCGCCTGAAGTCAAGGGCAAAAGCGTTTTTCCGGGGACTGCCTCCCGGATTCGCCGCTGATTTTCCCAAAGCCGCCGCCCCTTTCGGCGACGAGGACGGAGCTTCGTACAGCCGGCATCCGAAAAACCGCTATCCCGCGGCGAAAAAGACTTGCGCCGCCGGAAGAAGACGGTTACAATGAAATTAGTACCCGGAATTGATGGATAACGCCCCGGTGGTGACGCTGGACGCAGGTTGCTGTCCGGCGATTTTTTCATTTTGCCGTTGTTTGGGAACGGGAAAACGTTATGGCCAGGCATAAATCCACGGACATCAGGAATATCGCCCTGTGCGGACACGCCGGTTCTGGAAAAACCATTCTCGCCGAGGCCATGCTGCTCAAGGCCAGGGCAATCGGGCGCCTTGGTTCGATTGTGGACGGATCTACCGTTTCCGATTATGAGAGGGAGGAAAAGGAACATCGTTATTCCCTCAATTCTTCGGTTCTGCACGCCAGCTATGGGGGATGCGAAATTCATATCATCGATACCCCCGGACAAGTCGATTTCCAGGGCGGGATGATCAGCGGCCTGGCCGCGGCCGACTGCGCCATTATCTGCGTCAACGCCATGCGCGGGGTGGAGTTGATGACCCGCAAGGCTTGGGATATTTCCGGCCGCTATGGTCTCGGCCGCATGATAGCCATTAACCGCATGGATGGCGAAAATGTGAATTTCCAGGAAATTCTGGCTGGCGTCGGCAAAGCTTTCGGCCAAAAATGCGTTCCTTTTGTCCTGAACCGGGGCGAGGGCGTTTCTTTCCAGGGCGTCAAGCCGATCTTTGCCGCCGAGCCCGATCCGGAGACGGCATCCCTTCGCCAAACCGCCATTGAAAATGCGGTCGAGGCCGACGACGCCTTAATGGAAAAATACCTCGAATCAGGAGAGATTTCGCCTGAAGAACTGGCGGGAGCGATGCCGAAGGCCATCCTTTCCGGCGCAGTCGTCCCCATCTTCGTTTTGGCCGGCGAGAAAGATATCGGTGTCGCCGAGCTTCTCGATTTCATCGCCGCGTACGCCCCTTCCCCGCTCCTGGCGCGACGGAAACTCGTCGACGCCGAGAGCGACGCCCGTGCCGTCCTTGAACCGAAAGAAGACGGTCCGGTGTTGGCGCAGGTATTCAAGATCGTATCCGATCCCCACGTCGGGAAGCTCAGTTTCATGCGAATCTTCAGTGGCAGGCTGGAGTCGAAATCGCAGGTAAACGTCTCTTCGACCGGGAGGCCGGAGAAACTGGCCCAGCTTTTTGTCGCCCAGGGCGACAAGCGCGAGGATGTCGCCGAAGGAGTGACCGGGGACATCGTTGGCGTGGCGAAGGTAGACAATCTTCATGTCGGCGACACCCTGTATGCGTCGGGCAACCTCCGCCTGGAAAAAATGCCCTTCCCGACGCCGATGTCCGGTCTTGCCGTGGCGCCCAGGAATCGCGGCGACGAACAGAAAATGGGATCGAATATCCATCGTCTCTGCGAGGAAGACCCCACATTCACCTTCGCACGAAGCGAACAGACGGGAGAGCAGGTAATCTCGGGCTTGGGGCAAGTCCATCTGGACGTCATGCTCGCGCGCCTCAAATCGCGTTACGGCATGGAATTGGACACCAAGCCGCCAAAGATTCCCTATCTTGAGACCGTCACCAGGGAATCGGAAGGGAGTTACCGCCATAAGAAGCAATCCGGTGGCGCCGGGCAGTTCGGCGAGGTACATCTGCGCATCGGGCCCAATGAACGCGGCAAAGGGTTCGAATTCATCAATGCCATTGTCGGCGGCGTCATTTCCGGTCCCTTCATCCCGTCGGTCGAGAAGGGAGTGAAAAAAGCGCTGGAAAAAGGTCCGGTGGCCGGCTTCCCCATGGTGGACGTGGTGGTCGAGCTTTTTTTCGGGAAGGAACATCCCGTCGACTCCAAGGACATCGCCTTCCAGATCGCTGGCGAAATGGGCTTCAGGGAAATAGTCGAAGGCTGCAAACCGGTGCTTTTGGAACCTATCGTCGATCTGGAGATTGCTTTCCCCGCCCAGTATTTCGGCGATATTTCCGGAGACATTTCCAGCCGGCGCGGCCGTCCGACCGGCACGGATCAGATGGGCGAAATGCAGATACTGAAGGCCCAGGTGCCGCTGGCCGAAGTGGCGGATTACGGGGCGACCCTGAAGGCCATTACCCAGGGGGAAGGTTCATTCTCCATGCAACTCTCGCATTATGAATCTGTTCCCACAAATATCGCCCAGCAGGTGCGGGAAAAGGCCAAAGCCATGCAGGAGGCGGGGAAAACCTCGACCAAAGCGTCAGCCAGATCGTAGCCAACCGGCATTGTCGCCGGCAAGTATGACTTTACCCCGCTACCCCGGAAGTGAATGCCGAAGGAAGAGAGAAGACGATGAAAGCGAACATCCATCCAAAGTATCAGGAAGTAACGGTAAAATGCGCTTGCGGCAACGAATTCAGGACGCGTTCGACCAAGCCGGAAATCCGTCTGTCGCTCTGTAACGAATGCCACCCTTTCTTCACCGGAAAGCAGAAGTTCGTGGACACGGCCGGCCGTATCGAGAAATTCCAGAAACGCTTCAATTTAACCGAAGGCGCCGGCATCGCCCAAGTGATGAAAACAAAAAGGGCGCCGAGCAAAAAACAGGCCCAGTCCGCAGCCATCCGGGAGGAAAAGCGCTTGAAGGCGGCACGCCGTACGCCAAAAAAGAAGGAAGATGCGCAAGCGGCCAAGTCCCAGACCTCCGACCCCGAAGGAACGGCACCGACCCCTGAGACAACGGCGCCGGCCGAGTGATTGCCGGTGAGCATGCCCATTCCAAAGTTGTTTTCGGTGAAGTATTCAATTCTGGAAAGGCAGTTGTTTGTCATCATTTGCCCAGATTCCCCGGTAACCACTCTGGTTTGGGCACATGTCACGTTCAGGCGGCGGGCAAAACCATTTCGCCGGACGCAACGATTTTTCAAAGCCTGTTTTGGGAAGGGCGGTACAGGTTCAGTCTTTTCAGGCCATGAGCCTTTCCCTGAACTCGGAAAGCGTTTCACACGTGGCGGCATGAATGCTCAGCGATCCCAGCGCGTCCAGATCGGAACACGAACGGACGTTCCGTTGAATGTTCTTCGGCACGGGACCGAACCGGGCAGCAAGAACTCTGAGTATCGACTCAATTTCACCTTCCACCCGGCCTTTCGCGAGGCCTTTCTCCATGCCTTTCGCGAGACCTTCCTCCCTGCTGCCCCGCATGCGGGCGATATAATCGCGGCGAGCCTTCTCCCGCGACTCCGCCAGGAGACGGGTTTTTTCGTCAGCCGACAATTCCAGCAGAGTCCCATATACCTCCGCCATAAGCGCGTCCTTTCTCGCCAGGGCCTCGAATTCCGGCTTCCTCTCCGACGCAAAAAATTTCAGCCAGTTCCATAACGCCGTCCCGTCGCTTTCCTTCGGCAGCTTCTTCAATTCAAAAATGTGAATCTCCAGCGAATTCGGAAAGCCCACGCCAGCCTCCGCGTCGTGCAACCGGAAACAATGGCGATACCGGCCATCGGACTCGATCAGCCGAAAGTTGAGGATGAAAATGCTGATTGCCTGCGGCATGTTCGCATAATCCCTGCCCGTCCCGACCTGTTCGGACACGAGACGCGACCCATAATACTGAATCCTGTCAAACATCCCCGGGACGGGATCCACCTGAATTTCCACGTCGATGACCCGGCCCGACCTGGTTCGCACCCGCACGTCCAGAATGCACAGCTTGTCCCCGCGAAACCTTCGCCGGAGATGCGGATCGATGATGGAAATGTCTTTAAATTCCTCCTCCGGCAGGTCGAGGACGGACTGGAGAAATTTTGCCAGGTAGCGCAGGTTCGCCCGCCCGCCCATAAGCCGCTTGAACACGAAATCATTCCTGGGCAGCAAAGGTTTTACAAATCGCTTCGCCATGAATGCATCCTTTTTCCTCCGGCTGTCCGCGGCATAAATCCACTCGGGAAACAAAAGAGAGATGCGTCCGCCTTCTTTCCGGTTTCACAGTTTCACCCCGTTCCCAGTATATCACTCTCCAGGCGGCGGGCAAAACCATTTCGCCGGACGCAACAATTTTTCAAAGCCTGTTTTGGGAAGGGGCGTCAGGCGTGCGCGTCGTCATGGCGATGCCCGTGGATGCCCCGCCCTTCGACAATCCCGGCGATCCGCCCGTGTTCAAGCATCACCACCCGTTCCGCCCTGGCGCCGACGTCGTGCGCGTGCGTCACCACGATGATGGCGCTGCCCCCGGAATGAAGTTGCCGGAAAATGTCCAGCACCATGTGCTCGTTGGCTTCGTCCAGGTTGCCGGTCGGCTCGTCGGCGAGAATGAGCATGGGGTGGTTGATAAGCGCCCTGGCGATGCAGACGCGTTGCTGTTCCCCGCCGGAAAGCTGGCTGGGCAGGTGTCCGGCGCGTTCCGACAGGCCGACCCGCGACAGGGCGGCCATGGCTTCCTCTTCGTCCGGCAGGCTGTGATAATACTGGGCAAGCATCACGTTTTCCACGGCGGTGAGATACGGCGCCAGATGGAATTGCTGGAAAATCAGGCCGATTTTGTCGCGGCGGATGGTCGTGAGCGCCCGCCCGCCCAGCCGGGATATTTCTTCGCCGTCCAGGATCACCCGGCCGGAGGTGGGCCGGTCCAGGCAGCCGACGATGTTCATCATGGTGGTCTTGCCCGATCCCGACGGCCCCATGATGGACAGCCATTCGCCCCGCCGCACGGTCATGCTGACGTCGTTGAGCGCCTTGACCTGCCCGTAGTCCATCGTCACGCCGATCAGTTCCAGGATATTGTCCGGACCGCTTTCACCCATCCGCCGCCTCCCGTTCCATGGCCTCATTCCCCGCGCAAAACAACGGCCGGTTCGATATCCGCCGCCCGCCGCACCGGCGGCAACGCCGCCAGCGCCGTCGTCAGGACGGAAACGGCGACAGCCGCGGGAATCGTCAGCGGCTCGAAGGCGGCCGATCGCCCGAAGACGGAAATCCCGATCAACTGGGCGAAAAAATAGCCGGCGAAGGATCCGAGCAGCCCGCCGGCAATGCCGAGAACCGCGCCCTCTCCCAGGAACTCCCCCATGATGGCGGCGTTGTCGGCGCCGAGAGCCTTCTTCAAACCGATTTCCCGGCTGCGCTCCATGACCGAGGTCAGCATGCCGGTGGCGACGCAGATGAAGATCAGGGCCAGCGCCACGACGGTCACGAGAAAAACCAGGTACCGGAGCTTGGCCAGGACCGCCGTCTCGGAGCCGACGACCCGCCGCAAAAGGCGCGGCGTCACCGACGTCACGCTTTCCCGACTCGCATCCGCCATTTTCCGCAGCTCGCCCTCCGAGCCGGCGACGCTTATGTCCACCAGGTTGGCTTCCCCCCTCGTGCCGGTCAGGCTTTCCAGCATGGACATCTCCATGAACAGCATGGCGTCCTCGGGGCCGCCGGAGCGGACCAGGCCCGAGATCGTCATTTCGCCGGCGAACGGCCGGTTGTTGCGGCCGCGTCCGGAAACGCGCACCCGGGTTCCGGGCGCGGCGCCGATATGTCCGGCCGCGTCGGCGCCCATGAGCATTTCCTCGTCGCTGGCGGGCCATTCCCCTTCCAGACGCCAATACGGATTGGTCCGCCGCGCCTCGTCCAGGTAGGTTCCGGCGGCGGTGAAGGGCTGGCGATTGATGCTCAGCGTTTCGTAGCGGTAGGGCGTGACGCCGATCACGCGGTCGGCCGGAAGGAGGGAAGCCGCCCGGCGCATCGCCCGCAGCCCCATGACGCCGACCTCTCCGGACGGGACGAGGACGAGATTGGCGCCATAGGAGCGGAATTCCCGTTCCAGCTGCCGGGGAATGTCCCAATACACGGAGAGCATCCCGGAAAGCACGGTGGCGCCGATGGTTATGGCGGCGAGGGCGGCAATCACCCGGGAACGCCGCCGCAACAGCGACGCCGACAGCATCTTCAGCCAAATCCGCCGCTTTCCCGCCCGCAGTCCCATCGTTTTCCTCACTTTGCGTGCAAGACCTGGGCCGGCCTGAACGACAGCAGCAGCCGCATGGCCGGCAGGGAGCCGGCCGTCGCGACCAGGAGCGTCATGATCGCCGCCAGGGGAATGACCGCCGGGTTGACGGAAATGGCGGTCCCGAACACGGTCGCGCCAATCGACCGGGACAGGAAAAGCCCCAGTCCGTAGCCGGCGGCGGAACCGGCGGCGGCGGTGAGAAACGTCTCCACCGCCACCAGGAGCATGACGTCGGCATCGGTTGCGCCGATGGCCTTGAGCAGGCCGGTCTCCGTTTTCCTTTCCATGACCCCCGCGGTGACCAGGTTGGACAGGGCCAGGGCGGTGCAGGCAAGCACCAGGACGGTGAGGAGCGTCATGAGCAGTTCCACCTTGCCAAGGACCGTCCCTTCGGACTCGGACACCTGGAGAAGCGGCTTGGCCCTCGCGTCGGTCAGCACCTCCTCGATCTGGTAGGCGATGGAACTGATGTAGGCGGTGCAGTACCAGGTCTCCCATTCCCTGGCCGAAAGGCTGGCCGGGCTTTTGGCCGCCCGCCGGGCCAGGTCGTTCTCCGGCGTGGTGAGGGCGCTGACCTCCAGCCGCCCGACCAGGCCGGCGCGGCCGGTGATTTCCTGGACCAGGGCAAGGGGAAGATAGGCCCGTCCGTCCTCCGCCCCGTCGCCGGCAAAAACGCCGGTCACCGGAAGGGAGCGCCTTTTGCCGTCCGGGCCGTCGAAAACGAGGGAATCCCCGGCCTTGAGGCCCAATGACCGGGCCAGTTCCCGGCCGAGCAGGGCTCCGCCGCCGCCGCCGTCTTCGGGCCAGTTCCCGTCCACCTTCCACCATGTTTTCAGGCCGGCCAGGCCGACGACGACGCTCTCGCCGGTGGGCAGATCCAGTTTTTTCCGGAACCAGGCGCCGACCGCCGGGAATTCGGTCCCCCGCGACTCCGCCCGCAGCCGCGTTTCCAGGTACGGCGAGAAATCCACGATGTTGTACGCCCAGAAAATCGTTTTCAGCCGGGGCAGCTCGTCCTCGCGCAGATACTTGCCGCCCGCCTCCCCGGCGCCGGCCCCGTAAATGTCGCCGAGCAGCGCGGCGGAACGGGGAACGACGGTCAGGTTGGCGCCGTAGGCCTTCAGTTCGCGGTTGATCTTGTCGCCGACGTCCAGCATGATGTTGAGCATCGCCACCGCCAGCGACGTCCCCAGCGCCATGGCGAGGGCCATCAGCGCCAGTTTCCGCCACTGCCGGGCGATTCCGCCCCGGATCATCCTCGAAAACATGCGCCGCTCCTTCCCGCCGCCTACGGCTTGAACCGCCAGGCCTGGGCCTCGAGATCGTCCGTCCCGATCCGGAGAAAGCCGTCGGCCGACCGGAAGGGAAGGGGAACCGGATTGCACCCGCCCGGAAAGCCGATGGTCGACTTGTTCATCACCACGTCGCAGAGGCTGCAAATCACCTGGCCGCCGCGCTCGAAATAGCCGGTCGGGCCGCAGACGTCGCAGGCGTCGAACCCCACCCCGAAGGCGGTCTCGTTCTTGCGGATGACGATGAAGCGGATTTCCGTCCCGTCCGGCGAGGCGTACAGAAAACGGTACAGGTGGCCGTCGTCGACCTCGGGGATCGGCAGCAGGATGGCGTTGTCCCGCGCCGTCACCGGCCTGGGGGGCAGCGGCTCCTCCTTCCGGCCGTCGATGGCCGCGCCCACCGTGGCGGAAACCAGGGACAGGGACAGGACGACGACCGCCGCGACGGCGGCTCGCCGGCGCCGCCTGGCCGCGGCCCGGCGTTTCCGGGTCTGGGCCGGATTCTCGCCCGGTTCCGGCAGCACCCGGGCGTGGGCGTGAAACACGATCCCCACGCCGACGGCGGCAACCAGGGCGGGCAGGACCAGGAACCAGACGCGATTGTTGATCATGTCGATGACCAGCGCCACCAGCAGGCGGTGGCGCGGCATCAGCCCGCGGGCCAGCAGGATCTGGAACGTTCCCAGCAGATCGGACGCCAGGACCGTGGCGAAAGCCGCGGCCGAAAGAATCCCCAGAAAGAGGGGGGGCAGGCGGCGAAAACAGCCGGACACGGCGAGGAAGGCGAGAACGCAGGCGGCGGCGGCCAGCGCGTAGCCGAACACCTTGCCGGCATAGGCGTTGTTGAGGATGCTCTCCATCCCCACGGCAAAGTCGAAGGGGAAGAGCAGCGGATCGGGCAGGAACAGCGCCAGCCGCAGGAAAACCGCGCCGATCGCCGCGCGGCGCCCCCAGCGGGCGAAACATTCCCCGGGATCCCCCAACAAGGGGAACACGGCGGCGAGGAGCAGCGCCAGGTCCAGCAAAATGGCCGGCGGGAACAGGGCCAGAAGGTAATATTCCCGGACCACGAAGCCGGTGTTCCGCTTGAGAATCACCAGAATCGCGGCGACCAGGAAGCCCATGCCGGCGGCGCGGACCCAGCCTTTCCGCCCGCCCTCCGGCCTTTGCGCGTAGAAGCCGGACAGGATTCCCAGGAAAATCGCCGCCGGCATGGCGGCGTCGGTAACCGCCACGATGTATTTGAGCATGGGCCTGCCGCCAATTCAACAGCGCGACGCGATTTTGAAAAAGCCTCCGCCGGAAGCGTCCCCTTCATTCCGGCGGAAGCGCCTGACGAATGCAAAAAACGGCGTCCCGACGCTCCCCCACCCGTAGAGCCCCCGGGACGCCGTACGGAACTGTCGCTACCAGGTGCGCGGGATGAAGTCGAAGTCCCAGCTGACCTCTATCGGCTTCTCCCAGAACCGGCCTTCAACCCCGGTCTCCTTGTCGACATGGAGCAGATACCCCTGGCGGACCGGGTTCTCGATGATGAAGGTGATGGTATATTTCCCCGCCCCGTCCAGCTTGACGTTGTTGCCGTAATGCGGGCCGTCGCTGGCGCTCATCGGCATGAAGGCGCCCTCTATCGTCTTCCCGCCCTCCTTGGCCGCCCGGTACCGGACAGTCAGGTTGGGAACGAAATCGCCCACCCCGTAGCCAAGCTCGTTGCCCTCGGCGGCGGAAATGTCGGCTTCCAGGTGCATGTCGGAATCGGCTGCCGCCGGCCCCATGCCCGCCGGCTCCATGTCGACCGGCGGGAAATAGACGCCGGCGATTTGCAGCGGGCCGACGACATGCTCGTCGCCCAGCGGAAATTCCTCGAATCCGGCCGTGGCGGCCCCCGGCGCCGGCGCGGCGGCCTGGACGGCCGACGCCGCGAACAATGCCGCCATCATGCCGAAACAGATCATCCTTCTCATATCCAACACCCCTTTCTCCAAAAAAAGAAACGGATAAAAACTCCCGAATTTCACCATGACCCGATTCAGGGCAAACATGAACCACTGCCCGCGGCCGTCCCCATGCCGCGGGCAGGTTTTCAAAGGTCGGAAAAATCAGAATTCGAATCCGATCAGGCCGTAGATGCTGTCGGCCCGGCCTGGATAAGTACCAGGAACAGAGCCCTCCCCAAACTGTCCTGCTGGAAAGTTATACTTAAGCCTCACCCATTCATGTTTCCAGCCCGCTTCGAAGGTAACCCCATAAGGCAGACTGTATTGCAAACCGGTGTAAACAGACCAGGCGATCCCGCTAAAGTCCGCCATTCCAAAATAATTTTGCGCTTTTGCATGTAAATAGTCTCCCTGGACGAAGAACGTCAGGTTATCCCGGAGATCGTATGACACTCCGACATTTATGGCGTCGGACTTGTAGCCTTTCATGAAATAAACATTGTTTCCGTGTACCCACTGGCCCCAGACCGCCAG
>JAITKH010000124.1 GCA_031278535.1 Planctomycetota bacterium
GGCAACATCAGATCGGATACGTCCAGCGCCAGCATTAAAATTCGCCGTACGCGCCTCCCAAAAGATCTCCAGGCGGATTTGGCCGCCAAGCTGGAACAGGCATGGCGCCATCTTCGGAGCAATGAACTCAACGAAGCTACGGCGCTGGCCCAGGAAGTGGTTTGGGAGCAGCCGGATTTGGTGGCGGCGAAGCTTGTCATCGCCCGGTGTTTCATTGTCCGTCAGCAGTACGACAAGGGATTGGCCATCCTTTCCGCAATTAACGAGGCGGATCGGGATGCCGAAACGCTGTATTACATCGGACTGTGCCAAACCCGCACCGGAAAAACCAGGGAAGCCATTGAAATCCTTCGGAAAAGCCGATCACTTTCCACCGACACGCTGATCCGCAGGCGCGCGAGCGATCTTCTCGAAAGCCTGCAGGGCAAGCAGGCCGTCTGCCCTCTTTGCGGCACCAGGCATTCTTTCGACGCCATGGTTGAAGTGGGCGATCGCCTCCTCTGCTCCGCCTGCGCCAAAAAAACCTGGGAGGAAGAAGAGGAACCCGAGGAAGAAGAGGCATATCCCGGCTTGGAAAACAAGGGGCGCAAACGCCTGAAACGACCCCTTACCGTAACCGAAAAGGTCATCCGGGGCGTTTTCTGTCTCTTCCTTGTTTCCATCCTCTTCGGAGGAGTCTATTTCCTTTATCTTCTGGCGCCGGAACATTATGCCTGGCTTCGCAATTCAATCCCCTACTCCGACGCGATCCTGCCGCCGCCGCCGTTCATGCCCCCGTCCTCCCCGGGGAGAAGCCAACCCATGTCCCCGCGGGTTATCCCCTCCCTTGCATTCAAGTCGCGACCGGTACGGAAAGCCATCGTCGGCGTTCCTGTTCGCATCGCCCTGGAGATCGAAGGCATGAACGCCCGGGCCGGAACTTTCAAGGCCGGCATGACCCCGAATCCGGCCGTTCCCTTCCAGCTGGATGCGAAAACAAACGTTTTCTCCTGGACCCCCGCCCCGGACGACGCGGGAAAAGAGTTCACCCTCTCCTTCGGCGCCGATTTCCAGAACGCCAGGGCCAAGGAACAGATTAGCCGGTTCACGGTCTCATCAGGCCCCGTTTTCAAGAAGATCGGTTCCTGGGAGAACGGAGAGCCGTCCGGGGCGGAATTCCTGGCCGCAACGGACCTCAACGGCAACGGCAAACCTGATCTGGCCCTTGTGTCCGGAAATTATTCGCAAAGCGAGATAGCGATTTTCACCCAAACCGGAAACGAAAGCCTGATCGAAACGGCCAGATTGCCGATTTCCGGCCGATCGGCCGGAGCGGGCGCCATAGCCGCCGACACGGAGAGATGGCTTGCCGTGGCCGATTACTGGAGTTCGCGGATTCGCTTTTTCGCCTTCCGGGAAAACGTACTTTCGGAAATGGCCGTCAATATCGATCTGCCCGGTCGGCCCCTCCTGGCCGGCTTCAACACGGAGGAAGCGACAATCGCCGTCGTCTGCCGGACAGACGACGGGGGAACCCGCCTGTTCTTCTTCCGCCAGAAGGGGCAACGCGACAATGAATTGCTTGGCGAGTGGGAACTGCCGGAAAATTTCCTCTGGCGACGCGTCATTGTCCTCCCAACCGCCATCCGGAATACGCCCGCCGTCATTGTCGCCGGAAGCGATTCGGCCAATTCGATTTTCCTCGCTGAATCGGGAAATGCGCAACGGACGTTGCTTTCCCGTCCGGACATGAACGGCCCGCTCATCGACATAGCGGCCCGGCCGGATTATAAATCCCTTATTTGCCTATGGGATAAGGGAAACAGGCGTTTTGTCGGTTCCCTGGAATTTCAGGATTCGACAAAACCCGCGGCCTCCCGGGCCAATCGAAGCCCTCAGCCAGCTTCAACGCCGCCGCCCCAGACGGGCGCTCCGTCTTTGCAGCCACAGGCAAACCGAAACGCTTTCCGGCGTCCGGCCGCCTCCGCCCAACAGACGGGAAGGAATCAGCCGTCGGTTCCGGCGGCACAATCGTATACCGTCTCCGGCGGACCGCTCATTTGCGGTTTCACCGTCATTGGCGCACCGGAAGCCAATCCAGACGTATTGCTGTTGGGAACGGCCAGGGTGGGAGTGATTTTCGATTTTGAAAGCGGCGGGAAGGGCGAGACCTATTTCTGGCCGCTTCCGGAACCGGCGCGCCTGCTCGGAAACATTGTGGAGCTTTCGCGGCCAAACGCGGCGAATCCCGTGGCTGTTTTCATCGACGAGGCAGGCGGCTTGTGGTCCATGACCCTTTCTGAAGAAAGACCGGCCAAAGGCGGGGGGAACGGGGTTGGCTGAACGATCCGTCCGATATTTTCTCTTCGCCGCGACGCTTGTCCCGATTTCGGCGATCTTTCCGATCGGAGCGGCGATTGCGGCGGAATCAGGCAGGGCAAGGCAGGCGCCGGCCAGGCAAGGCGCGGTCCGGGGCGACACTGCGGCGGAAAATTCCGCGTCGCGCGTTTCAGACGCCGAAACGGCGGTCTATCTAGCCTTGTTTTCCGGGTTGGCGGAATGGAACCAGGAAAATGTCGAGAAACTGCGACAAGCCCTGCCCACGCTTCCCGAACCGGCGGCGGCGCACATTATTTGGCTTGTACTGTCGGCGCCCGATTCGCTTGATGTTTCCGGAATTTTTTCAGCCGCGCTGTCCGCCGCATCTCCACCCGGCATCCGCGCCCGGGCCGCCGAAGCGATCATCGATCTTCCCAGGTCGGAAACCCGGACCAGACTTCTCAATGAATTGATGGCGGAAGGGCAGGACGGCGATCTGGCCATACGCGTCATCAACGGAATGGCGGCCAAGCCCTTCCCGAAATCGGTGCGCCTGTTGATGGAAGCCATGGAACTGATTGGCTCCGGAAACCAGGAGGCGGTGTCCGCCGCCGCCGCCCGCCTGAGGAGCCTGACCAGGGCCAATGTTCCCGCCAGAGCCCAGGCATGGCTCGACTGGTGGCGGGAAAATTCTGTAAAATTTTGACAGGGGTTCACGGATCGGGAAGATTGTTTCGCAGGGCTTTTTGCATATTTCTTTTCCAAAAACCGTAGGATTTCGCCACCGTCGGGCATTCTCGGACAGTTGTGCGCTCCATAATCCTTGAAAGAGGCTTTTCGACCCGTGAACGCTTCCAGATTTCGATCCGTGGATTTTACGGACGGACTTTTTCTGGCATTGCGGAGGCGGGGTGGGTATAATAGGCTTAGGGTAACGGAAGATACGCGTTCGGTTGTCATTGACGGAAAGAAAGCGCCCCCTCCATGACCTTGCCAGCGGGAAGAACGCTTTTTCTGAGTCCGGGATTCCTCTTTCTTCCTTCCGGGCCCACCAGGCTCTGCACGGTAATAGCCAGCGGCGTGGCCGTAACGGTATTCGACCGGGCGCTGTCCTTCGGCGGCGTGGGCCATTATTCGCATCCGTTCCGCCGCAGAAACGATTCCACCGCCGACTACGCCGCGCCCGCCTTGGTGGGGCTGATCCGAATGTTTCAGGCCGCCGGCTCACATCCCGACGATCTGGAAACCTGTCTGTATGGCGGCGCCGACAATCCGGCGGCGTCCAATTTCGATCCCTGGCGGGGGCTTTCCAACACGCGGGCCGGTTTCGACATTCTCGCCAGACTGGGGGTCCACCTGTCCGGTTCCGATATCGGCGGCCGTTTCGCCCGCAAGCTGGTGTTCCACACCGGAACGGGGGAAAGCATGCTGGCAAAGGTAGCGGATCCGGATGGTTGGGACTGGTATCCGCCGGAATCTTCGGCCAATTTCGGCACTGATTGACTCCGGGAACGGGCAGATGACGGATATGCACAGACAGGCGGAAAATGGGTTGAACGCGCCGCGGGACAATCCGGCCAACGAGCAGTATCAGCCTTCCAATCCGTATTACCGATCGAAGCTTTCCACAACCGATCACGACACTATCTACCTGACGAATCCTTTGCCGCCGTCGTCGGAAATAGGCATCGATCAAATTCCTCCGCTGGAATTCCGGGAGCTTACGGCGCTGATCGCCCGCAACTTCGGCATCCATATCGGCCAAAACAAGGTGACGCTGCTTACCGGACGCATGTACCCAATGCTCAAGAAATACAATTTCGCCAGTCACCGGGCCTGTATCGACGCCATCAAGCGCGACAACACCGGCGAGCTTCTTTCCGAACTGGTCAACCGCATATCGACCAACCACACCGCCTTCTATCGCGAAGAGGCGCATTTTCGGCTGCTCATGGAGAAGGTTCTGCCGGATCTGGTGGAACAGAAAAGACGGATCGGCTTTCCCGACATCCGCATTTGGTGCGCCGCCTGCGCCACTGGCGAGGAGGCTTATACCATTATGTTCTGCCTCAGAAAATTCCTCGGCGCCGAGTATGACAAGTGGCAGGCCGGCGTCCTGGCCACCGACATCTCGGCCGAAGCGCTCCGCACCGCCTCGAAGGGGATATACAATGCGGCCAGGATGGAGCCGGTTCCCATGGATGTCCGTTTGAACTGTTTCAACCAGCTGTCTCCCGATAGTTTCGAGGTCAAGGCGTCTATCCGCCGCGAGATCACCTTCCGGCGCCTCAACCTCGTCAGCGACGCCTTTCCTTTCCGGAAGCCCTTCGACATCATATTCTGCCGGAACGTCATGATCTATTTTCCAAGGCCCCTCCGGGAAAATCTCATGGCCCGTCTGCGGGATTGGCTGATCCCGGGCGGATATCTTTTCATCGGGCATTCGGAATCCCTGTCCGGTTTGAATGACGGCTACAGCTACGCCGCACCGGCAATTTACATCCGATCATAGCGGCGGCCGGACTTCACCCGGAAATGGAGACTATCGCAAATGGCTGGTACAATACGCGTTCTGGTGGTTGACGATTCGGCCCTGGTGCGGGACATCCTGCAAGTGGGACTTTCCCGCGATCCCGAGATCGACGTGGTCGGAACGGCGGGCGATCCTTTCGAGGCGGGCGAGATCATTCCCACCCTGAAACCAGACGTAATGACCCTCGATGTCGAGATGCCGCGAATGAACGGCCTGGAATTCCTCCGCCGCCTGATGCCCCAGTATCCCATGCCGGTGATAATGGTCAGCGCCCTCACCGAAAAGGGCCGCCAGCTGACTTTCGACGCCTTGGCCCTGGGAGCGGTGGACTTCGTGGCCAAGCCCAGGGCGGATTTGGCGCGCGGCATGGAATTCCT
>JAITKH010000130.1 GCA_031278535.1 Planctomycetota bacterium
GCCTTCCCCATCGGCCTGCTCGAAAGTCTCCGGGGCATTGACATCCGGGGCGGCGGGAAGTATAGTGCTCTGTTGGGAAGGGCTTGTTTCACGTGGCGCCTGTTTGGGGGACAGGAGCGTTTCGGACGTTAAGCGCGACGGCAAGCCCTTCTTTTTATAGATTGTTTGAAGGGCAAGTTTTCGCCGCCCGGTTCTTCTTTCCTCCACCACATAAAGCATGCCGTTGAAATTTTTACTGAAACGAATGAGATCGTTTCCCATGTCGTTTTTGCCGGCCGATTCAATTTGCTCCGGGTGCGCCAACACCTCGGGAATCAATATGAAGTCATCTCGAGTAATGGGCTGTTGATCTCCTTCCGTTTCCTTTCCGACTCCGTGCTTGTCAAGCGCATGTTTTATGCCTGAACTGTCGATGACAAACGTATATCCCGTTATGTCTATTCCGGTTTTTTCTTTAACGCGTTTCGCCGTTTCGGCGGTCACCGATCCAATATCGGCAAAAAGATTATTGTTTTCTGGAATGGCCTGGGTCATTTCATAGAGATCGGCAATCTGTTCCTCGGCTGGCCGGGTGTCCTGATTAAACGTCTCCGACGGCTTGACCGCCGTTCCGGCCCGTTCCTGCACCTGGGAAAGGATGTCCGGGTTCAGGAAGAATTTCCGCCACCGGTCGGCTTCCACCCGCAGATTCTCCACCTCCAGGCGCAATCCTTCCCGGTCTCCGGCCCTGGCCCCGTGCTTGCGAAGATCGGCCGTGGAAAGCGTATTCCCCGCCTTCAGCAGCCCTTCCAGCGCCTTCGCCTTCTTCTCCAGTTCGTCCGCCTGCTTCGCCGCCTCCCGGCTCTCCCGCTGCATGGCGGCAAGCATGGCCGCGTCGTCCCCGCTGGCGAAGAGCGAAAGCTGCACGTCGCCAAGGTTCAGCTTGCCGCTGTTGCGCATCTTCAGGACGTAGCCGGCGAAAGTCTCCAGTTCGTTCGTCGGCACCTTCCGTTCCAGCATCATGTCCTGGACGACGGCGTTTCCCGGCGCCGCGTTGGCGATCGCCGCCGCTCGCCGGGCGGAAAGTTCCCCGCTCAAAAAGCCGGTGAAAACATTGTCGCCGCCAAGGGCGCCGATGGCGAATCCCAGTCTGGCGTTCTCCCGGCGAAGCAGGCCCTCGGTCTCGGCCCTGTCCCGGTCTATTTTCCCCCTGGTCTCCCGGAAGAAATTCACGTAGTCGTCGATGTCGCCGCCGCCGTCCTGGATATTGATGGCGGCGCCGTACACCCTGGCGGCTTCCGGCGTCCAGCCGTCCGCTTCCCGCAGGATGGCGGCTCGAACCTCTTCTTCCCGGCCGCTCCTGCGGATAAGGTCCATCCGGTGATGGCCGCTGACGACAAAACGCTGGCCGTCCACGTCCTCGAAAAAAACCATGTTGCCCAAAAGAACCGGGTTCACCTTGCCTTTCAGTTCCTGGCCTTTCTTGACGCCGGATTCCTCGTCCAGGTCGCGCTTGAACTGGAACAGCTTCGGCTCCACCAGGACGCCTTCGGTGCTTACCGTTTCCATCTCGAACGGCAGGCCGGTCAGTTCGTCGGTCGGCCGTCCGTTTCTGGCTTGGGATTCGGGGAAGTCGAAAAGCCGGAGGGGTTTTGGCTGTTCCGCATTTGCTGTTCCGACAGTCTCACCGCCTCCAGCAGGGATTCGTGACGGGAACCGGCGCCATGCTTTCGAGAATCGCCAGGCGGCGCTTGGCTTCAACCGGATCGGGGGGCCGTGAAAACCCCATTGGAAAGTTCCACCGCTTTTTTCCGAAAGGCTTCTCCATCTCCACCAATCGCCTCCTGCCGAAACGTCTCCGCCGTCGGCGAGGCGTCCGCCCATGCCCGGCCTACCGCCGGTGATCGAAGAAACCTCGCGCATCCCGACTCTGGTTTGCCAGCAGGTTCAGAGTTTCATCGAGTCCCCGCATTTGGTTGGCGGTAAGGTCGTTGATGCCAAGATACCCCTCCGGCCGGCGCTTTTTCCGTATCCATTCGGGGATGATTTTTTCCAGCGCGGGGAACCCGGTGTCAAAGTCCTCGTCCATCGCCCGGCCGCCGTCGGTCGTCATTCCGTCCGTCTCGATCGGCAATGTCAGTTCGTCCGGCTTGCTGCTGTCCGGCCTGAACCGCTCGGAACGGACGATCAGCCAATGGGTGAGGATGTCCTGCATGGGTTCCCGGAATTTGTATTCCACCGTGCCAAGCCGGGAAAGGGCGGCCCGCCTCGTCCAGCGGCTGACGAATTTCTGCCGATCCTTTCTGATGCGGAAGGATTCGGTCGTCATGGCGTGAAAAAGCTGCTGCTTCTCCAGTTCGGCCGGGGCCGTAATCTTGTCGCCGGCCGCCGCCGCCTCGGCAGCCTTGATGGCGTGCTTCTGTTCGGTCGCCGCCCACAGGCCATGATTGGCCGCCTTCCGCAAAGGCATGTTGGCAAGGCTGGCCCTGGCCCGGTCGGTAAGGATTCGCCGCTCGATGTATTCGTGACGCCGGCGTTCCTCTTTCTTCATGGCGTTGAGAATCGCCTGCCGGGTGATTTCAATGGTCTCGGCGCCGATATCCTCGTCCGGATCGTGCAGGCCGGCGTCGCCCGGATTCTTCACCTGGTCGGTCGCCCACTTCCGGGCCTGCCTCGCCTT
>JAITKH010000131.1 GCA_031278535.1 Planctomycetota bacterium
CTGTCGGCTTGCGCGCCCACATCGGCAACGCCCGATCCACTGGCCATGTTCAGCGACCCCGCGCCGGAAATCGCGCCCAAAAGCCTTTGAGTCGCTTTCTGTCTGAAAACCAGCGTGCCGCCGGCGCCGATTTCGATCATGCCGGAGTATTGGTAGGAACCGTCATCGAGGCCGAAGAAGCCTCCGCCGGAAAGCGTCACCATCGAGTTGTCACGCACGCGGATGCCGATTGAGCCCCCGCTCGAAGCCGCCGTCAGCGTCGCGGTGGTTCCGGAAGCGGGATACTCCACCCACTCCTGCCCGCCACACCCATCCTCCACCAGGGTCGCCGATGAAAAGCAAAGCGCGGCGGCGAACAGGGCATTGAGCAGGGCAAAGAATTTTCTCCGGCGGAGCGAAAAAGGCATCGCTAACCCTTCCGCTCGATCAGCGCCGCAGCCAGGATGGCGTGAGACCTTCTCGGGCCGCGCGCGTCGCGTTTCGCGGGGAATGGCGGGCGAATGCCGCGGAGGAAGGCGAAAACAGCGATGAAAACCGGGATATGCCCGGGGCGATTACGAAGCCGCCGTGGGGTACCGGCCGCTTGAAGGTATGGGGGGGGGGGAAGCGAGTGCGACGCTCGACGCCATGAACAATAACCGCCTCCCCAGGGGTTCGCAGGACGGGTACGGCCCGGCGCCGCCGCGCCGGTTATGTAATGCGAGCCGTCAACCTCGCCGCCGGCTTGAGTGGTAACGGGAGTGCCGGAACCGGGAGGGAGGGCATGAAGGCCCCTCCGCCCGGCCATCATGCCCCTGGCCCCAAGATTAATTATTCTATTGTGGGATAAGTGGTTGCGATAACAATCGGGCGGCCTTCGCGAATTCTCCCGCCCGACGGGCAGCGGGCCAATCCGTACCGTCCGCCTTGGCGCTTCCGGACGCATAGGCATGCATCTCCTCCTTGAGATGATTGCTGACGGTAAAAAACGAACAAACCGATTTTTTTCATCCATGATACCAAATCGACCTGTTTCGAATTATTGAAAACTCACCTCCCCATTTCAAGAGAATTATTGCCTTTCCGATACACGTTGAAGCTATCTTCGCCGCGGCATACGACAAAAATTGATTGGATTCGAGGTACCGCGGTGTGATATGGAGACAAGGCCACGCCGGCGGAAGCGAAGTTTTGCGCATTTCCCGTCAGGCGAGGCGGCCGTGATAGGCAGGCATGCCGATTGCTCCATCTGCGTTCCCGACCCCAAGACCGGCCGCAATCACGCCGAAATCATCCCGGACGTCGACGGGCGGTACGCCTTGCGGGATCGTCGTCAGCCTCCCCGAAGATCCCTTCCCTGTTCGCTACGGCGCCGCTCGGCCCGGTCCGGACGCCGTGCACCGCCCGGAACATTTCAATCAACTTCTTCCGGGGCGGGTGCTGCGCCAGCTTCTGGCGAAGCGGCGCAGCCGGACCACCAGCCTCCGGCAACGATGCCGCAATGCATCCAGGACATTCAGCGCCCGAAACAAATCTGTCGTATTTTCGTACAGGAGTTTTCGCTCCTTTCCAGGTTGCCGGACCGTCTCCAAAGGGCGGCCCGACATGGCGCATTCCGCCTTTTTCTTGACTGGATTGAGGCGATGGTGTACGTTATCCCAAAATCATCCGGCGGCATATCGTCGCCGGAACATGGGAGGAAAACAATGGCGGGAACCGCGAAGAAGACCGCCGGCGGGAAGCCGGCGGCCAGAAAGACAACCACAACAAAGACAGCCGCACCCAAGGCGCCAGCTAAAAAGCCGGTCGCTACGGCATCGGCGAAGAGGCCGGCAGCCAAAGCAGCCAGGCCGTCTGTCCGGAAACCCGCCGCCAAGGCAGCAGCAGCCGTCGCGAAAAAGAGCGGCGCCAAAACGCCGGCCAAAAAGCCGACCGTGAAGAAGGCGGCAGCCAGGCCGGCCGCGGGAAAATCCGGCATTAAGGCGCCATTTTAGAAAAGCCGGCAGATCCTATGCCCAAACAAGAGTGGTTGCCGGTGAATCCAGGGTAAGTATTGACGGTAATTGCCTCTCTGATTGAAGGCTTCACCGAAAACCGCTTCGGAATGGGTATGAATCCGGTTGCAGGCAAAAAAGGCCGGGCCAGACAGCAGTCCAATGCGGACGTTCGTAGTGGATTATTCGGCCTCTTCCTCTTCGGCATCACCGCCATTGCCGCCGGTGATGGCGGTTTGTTCGTTGTCTTGCTGCCAGAACTCCCAGCTGTTGGAGACGCCCTTGCGGCCAAGCTTCTGTTCCCTGGCGGCTCGAGTCATTGCCCCAGTGAACAAGTCGCGGATTTCCCCGCTGGTGGAACCGCTGGCTTGGCATGGTACCGCGCCCCGCAATAACCGGCGTAGAGGCGCATCCCGATCTCCTGCCACTCGCACCCGATGCGCCGTTGGTAGGGTTCGTCTGGCCGCCAGGTACCGTCGCGGCGGTAGCCGGAGCGGCGCCTCGTGTTCCGTAAACGCCAAATCTTTGGACATATGCCGGAGGCCGCTTGAAATTGCGCTTTTCGCCGGGGAAGCTTTTTCACAATTCCAATCCGCAATGCGTATAATCAAGAGGAATTTTAAGGCGTAGTCCCTGTCACCTTTTTTCGGCCGGCTCGAAAACGTTTGTCTTTTTTTTCGGGATCATATACAATTTAAGCCCATGCGTACCTTCACCCGTGCGGAACGCTTGTCGTTGCTTGCGCTTTTTGTGTTTTTCCTGTTCGCCCTTTTCTCACCCCCCCCGGAAGGGGCGGAGAAAAAACGCGTCGGCTATATCGAAGCCGGCCCGTTCTGGCTCTTCAGCCGAACCTGCGGAGCCATCCGGGATGCCTTGGCTGGAAACCCGCGTTTCAGCGTCGAATACCCGGAGGAACTCCACGTCAGCCCGGGCTGGGACGCGCCGCCCGGGAAACTGGACGATCTCGCCCGGGCGTTGCAGGAGAGGGACGACGTCGATTTGATCATCGCCGGCGGCACCGCCGCCATCCGTTCGCTCCTGCGGGTCAATCCCGGCCGCATTCCCATCATCGGCATCGGGATGGCCGATCCCCTGGCGGCGGGAGTCGTGAAGAGCGTCGACGATTCCGGCGTCGACAATTTCACCTGCGAGGTCATACCCGATCGCTGGATGCAGATGGTGAGGGTGTTCCACGACGTCGTCGGCTTCAAGCGCCTGGGCGTGCTGCTCCCCCCCGGCCCGGAAGGCAGGTTCTACTCGGGGATCGACGCCGTGCTGGCGGTGGGGGATGAACTGGATTTCGCCGTCCTCATCGGCGAAATTCCCGATGAAAGCGTCCAAAGCTGCGCCGGCGGCATCGACTGGCTGGCCGGGCAAAAGGCCGACGCCTTCTTCATCGGCCCCCTGCTTGGATTCGACTGGGAGCAAGGCGATCCGGAATTCCTCCTCGACCGCCTCAACCGCGTGCACAAGCTGCCCACTTTCGCGCGGGACGGCTCGATTTTTGTCCAGGGAGGGGCGCTGCTGGGCTTCGCGACCTGGGATTTTTCCCGCGACGGCAGACGGCTGGCGGAAAAGGCGGTCCGCATCTTCGACGGGGAAAAACCCCGGTCCATTCCCATGCGGGCCGTGGTCGAACCGCTTATCGCCATCAATCTCCAGACCGCGATGGAAATCGATTTCGATCTGCCTTTTGACGTGCTGATTGCCGCGGATGAGATTTATGTCGAAAGCGAACACCCCAAGCTCGAATAGCCGGGGCTCGGCGACGCGCCTCTCCGCCCCGGTCCTGGCGCTGTTCGTCGCGGCATCCGGATTCATGCTCTTTCTTTCCTCGGGAACGCTGGCGGAATTGGCCCGGCGCGTCCACCTCTCCGCCTACCGGCGGCTGGGGGAGCGGGTTCGTGTCTCCGTCGAACGGGGATTGCGCTTCGGCCGCCCGCTGGAGGGGTATGCGGGGCTGACCGGTCAACTGGACAACGCCAGGAGCATGGCCGGCGGCATCGATGGCATGGCGGTCGTCGATGCCCGGGGAAACCCGGTTGCGGTTTCAGGAACAGCGCTCTCCGGCGAACGGTTCCGCCATCTCCCCATGCCCGGAGAAACGGGCGAACTGGAATGGAGCGAGGCCGGAGGCCGGCTGATCCTGGCCATGCCGCTGACCGGCAGGGCGAAACGGCTGGAGGGATACCTGATTCTCCTGGCGGATCAGGCGCGCGTCCGCATGGAGCAGGAGCGGTTCTGGGAGCTCAGCCTGGCCGCGCTCGCCGCCCTGACCGCGGTTCTCGCGATCGGGCTGTTCATCCGGGCGTCCGGGATCGCCGGCGTCACGGGGGAAAAACGGTTCGCGGATCACCTGCGTCGGCTGTGCCTGATCGCGGCGGGCGGCGGTCAAATCCTTTACTGCCTCCTGCTCATGTGGTTTTTCGCGGACGCGCTTTCCAACGCCGAAAAAGCGAAAATCGCCGTCACCGCCAGGACGGCCGTTTGGGATCTGGAACGCCTCGCCGGTAAGGGTCTGCGCCCCGGACAGATCAGGGGCATCGAATCGTACCTTGGGGAAATCCTCCGGGACAATCCGGAAATCCTCGCCGTGAGCTTGGCCGAGGAAGGCCGGACGGTGACGGCCGGCGAACCGCCGCCGCTCGCCCCGCCGCTGGAAAGCCGTCCGATCGGCCCCCATGACCAGGGCCGCCCCCCGGATGGACGCGAAGCGGCCAGACTGGATTTTTGGATGAATCCGGCCGGTGTCCGCGGCGGCTTGTGGTCGATCGGAAGGAATCTGGCCACCGCCCTTGCCATCACCCTTCTCCTGCTCAAAGAAATGGCGCTGTTCGCCATTCCGGGCGGAAGGGCGGGATTCGGCCGGAACGCCCTTTTCGTCAGGACCGAAGCCGAAGACTCCGGAGCCGGCGCGGCGCGCATGGTGGCGTTCGCTTTTTTTTTCGCCTACGACATGTCGATGTCCTTCGTCCCGCTCTTCTCCGCGTCCCTTCCCGGGGGGATCTGGTCTCTCCCGAAATCCGTCGTCCAGGCCCTGCCCCTGACGCTGGAGGCGACGGCGGCGGGCGCGGGAACGCTACTGGCCGGGTATCGCCTGTTCGGCGCCGGCCTGATGGCACGGATCCGGGTCGGGATCGGCGCCGCCGCCTTTGGCTCGCTCCTGTCCTGGCTGGCGAACAGCCCTCCGTCCTTTTGTGCCGCCCGCCTGGTTGCCGGTTTCGGTTTCGGCATGTTCTTCATGTCCTCCCAGGCCGCCCTGATCAAGGGAGAGGGGCGGGCCGGGCGCCTGGGGGATCTGTATTCGGGCATCCTTTCCGGCAGCCTGTGCGGCATGGCCGGGGGAGCGATGGCGGCGGAACTGCTCGGGTTCGGACGCGTCTTCGCGGTGTCCGCCGCCGCGTTTCTCCCCGCTCTCCTTATCGCGGGGCGCGGCCTTCCCGACGAGGGGGACGCCGCCGCATCCGCTCCCGCCGACACCCGTCCGACAGCGGTTTCCCGGCGCGGACAGCCGCACTTTTTCCTTTCCTTCGATTTTCTCGGCCAAGTGGCCATGATCGCCGTCCCGGCGGCGATGATTCTGGCGGGACTGGTCTACTATTCGATCCCCGTGCTTCTGGAACGGACGGGGACGGCGCAGGGCGACATCGGCCGCGTATTGATGCTGCACGGCCTCGGCGTCATCCTGGCCGGGCCCGTCCTGGGAAGACTGGCGGACGCGGGGCGGAATTATCCGTTGTGGATCGCCCTTTCCGGAGGGCTGGGCGCACTCGCGGTATTCCTTGTCCGGCTGTGGCCTTCCCTGCCTGCCTACGCCCTGGCGACGGCTGTCTGTGGACTCGGATCCGCGATGCTGAACGCGAGCGGCATGGCCCGCATCGCCGGGCTCGCCGCCGCCAGGGGCCTGGCCGCCGACATGGCGGGCGGGGTGTACCGTTTCGCCGAGCGCCTGGGCCAGATGCTTGGCCCGGTTGTCTTCGGATTCCTCATCGCCCGGAACGCCGGAGGAGGACTCCTCTGGCTGGGCGCGATTACCCTGGCCGGGGCGGCGATCTTTTTCGTCGCGCACGGAAACGCCTCCGTTTCGCAAAGCGAAAAGAACTGAGAAAAGAGGATGGAAATAGATGCGGATACTGCTCCTGTCCAAGGCCGATCTGTTCGGCAATTGCATTCTCAACCGCCTTGTGCCGGCGTTGCGTCGGGATAACGAGCTGGCGATCTGCCTTTCGGACCGGATTTTCCGGAACGAGCGGGGTTTTTCCGATATCGACCGCTACATGTACTATACCAGGGATTTGCTTTTGGACCGGCTTTTCCCCGCTCTCGACGGCGATCCGCGATGGAAGCCTGGCGGGAAGCTTCTCAGCTTCGCCGCGCTGGGCGAAAAGCACGGCATTCCTATGACCCCGCTCGGGGGGAACATCGAACTCGCGCGCCAAGCGACAAGAGAAATCGCCGCGGAATTCCGCCCCGAGGTCGTCTTTTGCTGCCGGCACGACTTCATCGTTCCGCCCGACGTTTTCGAGCCCGTCATGTTCGGCGCCTACAACCTCCATTCCGGCGCCGTCCCGCATTACCGGGGTCCTTTCTGTTCCTTCTGGTCGATGATGAACCACGACGAACTGGTGGGATGCTCGCTCCATACCCTGAAAGAAAAGGTCGATACCGGCGATGTCGTCGACACCGCCTGGGTGAAAGCCGACTACTCGTCCCCCCTCGTCTCCAACCTCCTGAATATCTATTCGGCGGGGGTGGGAATGTTTCTCGGGCACTGGAAACGCATTCGGCGGGGCCCCCTGCCCGGCATGCCCCAGACTCCCGATTCCGGTACTTATTTTCCCCAGCCCGACGCCGCCGATTGCGGAAAATTCGCGCGCCGGGGCGGATGCCTGGCCAACGCAGAAAGGTGCGGGGAGATTCTGGAGCAGTACCTTCCTCCCGGCGTTCGCCTGGAGGAGGCGATTCCGGATTGGAAATGGAAAGAAGCATGAATTTCTCCATCCGCTTCAAGTTCACGCTCCTGGTCTTTTCCGCCCTGGGAATGCTTGCGGCGGCAACCGGCATTTTCACCGCCTGGAGGGTGCGGGAAGCCATCTCGGAGAAACTCCGGGAAAACAGCGCCAACGCCGTCGCCCTCTCGGCCGCCAACGCTTCCGATCTGCGGGAGAATCTTTTCATGCGGAAAATCGATCGGGTTTTCCAGCTCAAGGATCTGAACCGTCTGCACGAGAGAACCGTTCGCGCCTTCGCCGGGGAGGCGGACGACCTGTTCGGCGCCCTCCGCCGCCTGGCCCTCCCAAAAGGCTATTCCATCCTGGCGGCGGACGGCGGCTTGAACGTCGTCTTCCGCCACGGGGATTTCCCGGACGACTTCGCGCCCTACCGCGCCCGCGACATCAAGGGGCTCGACGTCGGGCCGACCATGCTGCGCCTGGCGCGGGATAGTGTCCCGGCGTTCGCCCTGATTCGCCGCGAGCTTCCCGGAGGCGGCAGCATGAAGTTCTTCGGCCACCACTTCTACCTGCCGGAACGGGGGCTCCTGGTCGGCCTGTGGAGCGACATCGCCCCGCAGCAGGAGGAGGAGCGGCGCGGCCTGGAAAAGGCGGTCGAGACGCTTTCCCGCGCCTTCGCCGGCGTTCGCATCGGGACCTCGGGCTTCCTCATGGCGGTGAACGGGAACGGCGAGCCGGTGATCGTCCCGGCGAACGTTCCGGCGCCGCCCGACATGGCGGCGAAGAACCGGATCGGCGGCAGATCCCTTCTCGCCGATGCGCGGAACGCGGCCGAAACGCCGGGTGCGCCGTTCATCGCCGAATCCCCCTGGCTCGGAGAAGCCCGCCAGGCTCTCCTTTTCGTCCAGCGCGTGCGGTCGCTTGACTGGTACGTGATCGGCGTCGGCTTCGTCGACGAGATAGAGGCGACCGGCCGGCGATTGTCGGTGGTCCTGGCGGCGGCGATATTGATCATCGCCGCCGGGCTGACCCTGGCGGCGGCGCTGATGGTGGGCAAGCTCACGGCGCCCCTGGCCCGCCTGGCCGGCTTCGCCCGCGAAGTTTCCAAAACCGACTTCTTCCGTGAGACGGAGGGGAGCGAACTGCTTGACGGCTTGTCGAAGCGCCCATCGCGCGACGAAATCGGCGAATTGGCCCGGGCCCTGTCGTTTATGGACGGGGCGCTGCGGGCGCGGGTGCGCGAACTGGTCGACGCGACCGGGAAACGGGAGAGGATGGAGGGCGAACTGCACGCCGCCACACAGATCCAGATGGGATTCCTCCCCGGCCCCCTGCCGCAGGCCGCAATCCGCGGACGCTTCCAGCTGGCGGCGGAACTGGTTCCCGCCCGCGAGGTCGGCGGAGATCTCTACGACTTTTTCATGCTGGACGGAAACCGCCTGTGCGTGGTCGTCGGCGACGTTTCCGGCAAGGGAGTGCCGGCGGCCCTGTTCATGAGCATGACCATGATTCTACTGCGGTCAAGCGCGGAGACGGGCGGCGAACCCGAGGAGTTCCTGTCCCGCATCAACCGCAACCTGGCCCGGAACAACGTCAACACGATGTTCGTCACCCTTTTCGTGGCGGTGGCCGACTTGCGGACCGGGGAGTTGCGCTGCGCCAACGGCGGGCACAATCCGCCGCTTGTCGTGTCGGCGGCCGGGATCCGCCGCATCGAGGATGCGGCCGGGCCGCTCGTGGGCGTGTTCGAGGACGCCGGGTTTTCCGGCGGGAAAACCGTTCTTGCTCCGGGCGAAGCGCTTTTTCTTTACACCGACGGCGTCAGCGAGGCGATGAACGGAGGCCATGAGCAGTTCGGCGAAGCCGCGCTGGAAACGGCGCTTGCGGCCTCCGCCGGGCAAAGTCCCGAGAAGACGATACGGCTGGTGCGGGAGGCGGTGGCGGCGCATGTGGCCGGCGCGCCCGCGTCGGACGACATCACCATGCTTTGCTTGCGGCTGGAAAAAACAGGCGGCGGCTGAGGTTTGCGAAACATCAATCAATGACCGGCGTCCGAGCGGTGTTGGTCAGCGAATCGTCCACACCCCGACATTCTTTCCGTTCTCGCGGCTGTGGCTGAACGACGAAAACATCGTCTGCAGCATGTGCAACCCGAGGCCGCCGGGAACGAGCTGTTCCGGATTGTCGGGGAAGACGGGCGGCGGCCGGAGCGCAGGATTGAATTCGATGCCGTTGTCGATCAGCCGCAGCACGGTTCCGGGGGCGTTCACCATGATTTCGCCTTCGGCGGTCAGGCTGGCCGGTTCGGGGGGCGCGCCGGAGGCGGGGCGCCCGAACTTGCCGAGGTTGGTCAGAAGCTCTTCCAGCGCGGTGTGGATGGCCGCGGCGGCGAACGCCTCGACCCGCTTTTCGTCCAGGAACGGCGCGAGCAGCCCGGAAAGTCGCGCCGCGTCCTCGGGCGCGGCGGCCGGTTCCTCCAGGGTCAGGAAAAACCGGAAGCAATCCCCCTCCCGTCGCGTCGTCAGAGGATTGGCCATGGGCGCTCTTTCACGCGAGGCATTCGTCAAGCGTCGGCTTGACATCCATGAACGAGAGAAATCCCGTCATCTTCAGGACGGACAGGGTTTCGGGGCGAAGCTCGGCGCAACAGAGCTTCGCCTTGCGCGCCGCCAGGGACTTGACCACCTTCACCAGCACCCGCAAGCCGGCGCTGGCCACGTACTCCAACTCCCCGCAGGCCAGGATCAGGCGGCTCACGCCCGCGTCCCCGGCCAACGGAAGAATCCCGGCCTCGAAGTCGCCAGACGCCGCCGCGTCCAGGCGGCCGCCCACGCGCAAAATCGCGATTCCGCCCTCGCGCCGCTCCTCCGTCAGTCGTACAGCCATGCCAGCCTCCAAACCGGATATTTCGATTACAAACACACTTTTGCGTAATGATCGGAATGAAAATGCGGGACGCAATTTTCCCCGTCGATGCCGCATCGTTGCGTCATGCCGGCGGCCCGGGAGAAATCCGGGCGTCGCCGGCGACTCTCCCCGCCGGCGGGGACAAAAGCCGTCACTACCGCCGGTCCATTTGAAACGGCGCGGAAAACAGCGAAGACGTCGCCCGGCGGGCCGGTTCCCGAGTGTCGTCTTCCAGTCGGCGGCGCATGATTTCGGCTTCGTCGAGCAACCTGGCCGCCGCCTCCCGGCACTCGCGCTCCGACTCCGGCCTGAACGGCGAAAAAAAGAAAATATCCGTTTTCCCGGTCCCACGCCGCCGTCATCAGGTGAGTCCGGCGAAGGCGGGCGAGGCGAAGGCGGAGAAGCCGGCTGTCGAGCCTTTCGGCGTCGGACAGCATATGCGAGTTCTCCTCTCATTCCGGTTAATGCCGGCCTTGCGGCGCCAGTACGGGTGCCGCCGCGAATCAGGTACGAATCCAGGCGGCCTGCCCGGAGGCGGCGGGATCCCTCCCGGCCGGGCGGGCGTCTTCCTGCGGCCGCCACTCGGCCAGCCGGCCCTGCCAGTGCTCCAATTGGCCAAGGAACTGGCTGATCGCCGCCTCCAAGGCGGCAAGATCGGGAAATTCGTCGCTCCAGCGCTTCCACATGAGCGCCTCGCCCGTTTCCGGAGACAGCCCGAAATATGAAAGCGAAAAAAGCGGTTCATTTTCCCGGCCGCCCGGCCGGCCGGGAAGGCCAAAGCCACCCCTACATGTTGCGGTAAATGGCGGCGTTCGCCTGGTTCTGGGCCTGCAGGATCTCTTTGAGCAAGCTTTGCACGCTTTGCAGGGTATCGTTCCATGATTTCTGGAAATCGGCGCTCTCGTCCGCCATGGCGCGGGCCTTCTCGGCCTCGGCCGTGTGCTCCGCCCCCTCGGCCTGCTCCTCGGCAGCCAGGTAGCTGCCGGTGCTGCTCATTATCTGGCCCACTCCGCCCATGGCCGAATTGAAACCCTGGCCCTTGGTGGCGGTCAACTGGGCCTTGGCCACCACTTGATCAAGTTCCTTCTGGGCGGCGGCGTAGCGCTCCCCGACCGGTCCCGCGAGCTGCGCATTCCCCTCGTCCATGCGGGTTTGGGCGCTGGCCAGCGCCTCGTCCGAAGTGGGGTTCCGATACATCTCCACCTGGGCCTCGCGCGCTTGCAGTTTCGTCTCAAGGAGGGCCTGCTCATGTTTGGCCGCGGCGATCTTCGCCTCGGTTTCGGGCGAAGGCTTGGCCGTCTGCTCCTTCTCCAACGCCGTTATTTCCGTTTTCTTGGCGTCCAATTCCTTTTTCAGCGATCCGATCTGTTTGGAATTGGCCTGTTCCGCCTTGGCCGCCAGCCCCTTGACCTCCGTCTCCAGTTCCGCCGCCCTGGTTTCCGCCGCCTTCGTTTCAACCTTGGCGGCATCCAGATTTTTCTGGTTGGCCGCATGTTCGCCCGCGGCGGCGCCATAAT
The DNA here is from genome assembly GCA_031278535.1 of Planctomycetota bacterium. GTDB lineage: Bacteria > Planctomycetota > SZUA-567 > SZUA-567 > SZUA-567 > JAJBSZ01. Next base: position 11,350 of record JAITKH010000131.1, read on the forward strand.
CGGCGGTTTTCGCGTCTATGGCGGTCTGAACGCGGGGAGCCGCCCCTTCCAGAGCGTCAAGTTCCCCCTGCAGCCGCTCCATCTTGGCCTGCGATTCGTTAACCTTGGTCTGGGCCGCGGCCTGGTTCTGCTGCTTGGCCGCCAGTTCGGTTTTGGCGGTCTGGAGCTTGGTCTGGGCCTCGGCCAGCTTCACGTCCGCCTTGACCTGCTTCATTTCGACCTTGGCGGCCTTCATTTCGGCCGCCGGAGCCTTCAAGGCCATGCCCTGTTTGGCCGCGGAACCGAGGCTGATCAGGCCCGAAGCTATGTTGACCGCTCCCGAAACCACCCCGAAGATGAAATTGAACATGGCCGAACTGCGGATCTTGTCGGCGGCATTCATCGCCTCCGTCATGGCGCTGTCGGTCTCGGCGTGGCGCATTTCCCGGTTGGCCTGGCGCAATTCCTTGCCAGTCTCGTGCAGGGCCCGCAGCACTTCGACGAGAGAGAAATTGACAAGTTTCCCGGTCAGGCTGTCCAGGGCCGAGAAATCCAGTCCGTACGAGGGCTGGGGAAGGGAAACGACCTGGACATGGCTTTCCAGGCCCAAATCCCTGAGGCTCGCCAGATTTCCCTGGGCGATCTCGCCCAGTACCCGTTCGATCTCGGTGTCTTCCAGACCTTTGGACTGCAACTGGCTCCGGAGCGCGGCGTTGTCGTAGTTGTAATTGAAGCCGTTGTAATTGAAACTGACGCTCATGGCCGGAAATCCTTTCCTTTCTCAGGCGCCCATATGGGATATCACCGTCTGGTTGGACTTGGCTATGTCGCCGATGACGTCGGAGATATCGGCCATGCCGGAATTGAGTTTGGAGATGATTTCCTCAAGCCGCTCCACCTCCTCGGAAAACGCCTGCTGGAGCCTCATCAGCCATGCCTGGATCTCCTTCTGGTCGGCCTGGACGTCGGCGGCGTCCTTGCTGTAGGTGGCCTGGGCGATGCCGGCGGCCCCGCCGCCCACCGAGGCGAGGGCGCCGGTCACCTGGGCCACGATCCCGATGATCTTGGCCACCACGTTGGTGGCGGCGGCCCCGCCGGAGGCCACCATGCCGCCAATGCTGGCCACCAGCATCGCGGCCGCCATGGTGATCTGGATCGCCATCTTGGCCTTGTCCTCGTCCAGGGCGCCGGACTTGATCGCCGCCCCCAGGCCGATGAGAACGCCGCCGAACGCCGTCCCCACCCCGGGCAGCAACTGGAGCGCCGCGCCCAGGGCGATCAGGATGTCCGGGTTCTTGACCAGTTCCTCGATTATCTTCTCCATCGCCCCGGTTTCCTGGAGAATCATCATGGTCAGGCCCACCACCGCCACGACCAGGGCCGGCGCCGCCGCCCCGCCGGTGGCGGCGGTGGCGATGACCGCCCCGATCACCGCGACGACCGCCCCAATCCAGCCGAAAATCTTGCTTAGTAGCCCGGATTCGGCGGCTTTTTCCAGCTTTTCTATGCGCTCCTTGATTTTCGCGGCCTCTTCCTGGTTGGCCTTGGCTATGTCGTCCTTCTGTCCCTTGATTCCCTCCATCCCGACTTTTTGCTGGAGTTCGGAGAGCTGAAGCTGGAGTTCGGCCACCTTGGCCATGATGTTCGACCAATCGCCGGTGTCCCCCTTTGGAGCGTCCAGGGCGGGGGCGCCGGCCGAATAGGCGGGGGCCTGGCGCAAAGCCGCCACCGTCTCCTCGCCGACGATGCCCACGAGGATGGTGAGTTGCGCGTCGGTGAGGGCTGAGGGCTCCGGAAGCTGGGCCAGGCCGGCGGATTGCAGGAACCGGGCCTGCTGGGTCTGGGTAAGGTTGCTCCATACCGGGTTCATTATTTTTCCCCTTTCTTTCCGGTCTCGGCCGGATTCTTGGCCTTGGCGTTGGTCAGCAGGGCTTCGGCCTGCCGGCGAATGTCGGCAAACTCGGCCTGTTGGCCGCAGGCCATCAGCGCCCCCTCCAGGGCGCTCTGGGCCTCCTGCCACCTTTCCAGGGCCAGCAGGCAATAGCCTGCCTGCGTCTGGGGGCGGGGATCGTCCACATCCAGGAGCGTCGCCACCGCGTAGGAGTTGACGGCGGCGGCGTACTCCCGCTTTGCCTGCTGCGCCACCCCCAAGCCGTAAAACCACCGCGCCTCGTTATGGTCATACAGGCAGAGGAATTTGAAGAGGTCTATCGCCTTGTCGTATTTCCGGGCGTTGTATTGGCTGTAAGCCACCGCGTAAATCGCTTCGAGTTCCTCGTCCCCGATTTGGAGCATGGTTCCCAAGGTTCCGCCCTCTGAAAAATGTTTGACAAGGTTTTCCACTCTTTCCAGCACCTCGTTTTCATTGGTTGCCGTCATGTCGTCCCCTTTCTTCAGGATTGACAGGAAAAACGGAAAAATAAAATCATGGATACCGGTCTTCGGACGAGCGGTTTCCGCTCTGGCCGGTTTACACGATTGACCGGATCGGCTGCCGCCGCCACTCGGCTCTTTGGCGGCCGTCTCAAAAGCGTTCCCGCGCTTCTGCAGCCAAAAGAATCAGGAACGTCCCCTTCCGTTTCTCTCCGCCCTACAGGTTGCGGATGACGGACTGGACCGTCTGGTTGTTGGTGTCCATCACCTTGGTCGCCATCTCGAAGGCGTTGCCCCGCTTCTCCAGAAGGTTCTGCAATTTGATGTTGTCCATCTGGGAATCGTTGTTCAGCATGTCGATCTTCC
>JAITKH010000140.1 GCA_031278535.1 Planctomycetota bacterium
CGACGGGCCGGCCGCATTTTTCGCATTGATCCCCCCTGGCGCCGGGAGCCCGGCAATCGGGATAGTGGCAAATCCCCTCGATGTAGCGATCCGGAAGGAAACGGTTGCATACGGTGCAATAAACCTGTTCCCCCGTTTTTTTCACGATGTGTCCGCGTTCATAAAGGCGGCGGAAAAAATCCTGCGTCACTCTGGCATGGCGCGGAGTGTGGGTTCGGCTATACACGTCGAAGGCGATCCCCATGCCGGAAAAGGCATCCAGAATCTCGCGATGGTAACGGTCGACGATATCTTGGGGAGAAAGCCCTTCCTTCAGGGCGCTGAAGGTAATCGGCGCGCCGTTCTCGTCCGAACCGCAGATAAGGTGGACTTCGCGCCCCTTCAGGCGAAGAAAGCGCGTCAATTCGTCGGCCGGGAGATATGCTCCGGCAACATGGCCGATATGAAGCCGTCCGTTGGCATAGGGCAGGGCAGCGGTGAGAAGAAACCGTTTCTTGTCCTTGAATTCCACGGGAATCTCCTGTCGTCAGAGAATCACTTTGGCATTTTACCATAATCGTGTATGATGTTACAAGAGGAGTGCGCGAAACCCGCGGCCGAATCCCCGCCGGATCGCCGCCGTTGCCGAAGGAGTGAGAGGTGCCGGAATTGTCCGAGACCATGCGAAAGACGGTCTGGACCGCGGCGCACGAAACGCCGGCGGTGGAATTGCGGGCGCGTTTTGGGCCAATGGACGCCTACGATTCCGGAATATCGGGACTGGATGCCCTCCTGACCTCGCCCGCCGTCCTTGATGAATTTTTCCGGCGCCGCGCCAGGCTCAATCCCGCCGCCGGAAACGGGACTGACGAGGATCGTCTCCGGGCCCTGGCGCCGGCGGAATTGGCCGATTTGGTTTGGCGGAGACTCTTCCTGGATCGGCAGCCGCTGTCCGAAGCGACCAGAATTATTCTCACCACGCTGGGCCTGTTCGGCATCGATCTCTCTTCCCGCAATCTCAGGGAAGTCCGGGAACAGTTTGACGCCATTCCCCTTGCGGAGAGGTGGGAAAGAGCGCTTCGGCTGGCGAATCTGGAAACCGTTCTCGTTTCGGCTGATGTTTCCGCAACGAAAAGAGAGGACGGGCCGGTTAACCGGCGATCCGGCTTTCCCCTCGCCCTTTCCCTTTCCCGTCTTTTCAGGGAATGGCGGGAGGCGGCAAAAAAACTCCGTCGCCTTGGGTTTGACGTCAAATCCAAGATTGACAATTTTTCCGCCATGGAATTGAGACGTTTTCTTGCGGGGGAGGTGGAATGCCGGAAACCGGTCGCTCTCTCCCTTGATTGGCCTGAAGAAGGAGAATTGGACGGGGGCGACGCCGTCCGGCTGATCAGGGAAGCCGTTCTTCCGCTCTGCCGCGAAGGAAATCTGGCCTTCCTTTTGGCGCCCGGGCCGGGCGGGCTCAGGCCTCCCGCTTTTTGGGCAGAGGTTTCGGACATTCGTTTTCTCGTTTTTTCCGGCGGGAGAGGGGATGATTGGATTCCGGCGCCCGGGATGGCCAGGGCAAGGAATGTGCTGCCCTGCGGTCCGGACAGGCCGCTTTCCCATCCCGCCGGCCTGGCCGGGTTCTTCGCCAGCCACCTGGAAACGTTTGGCTCCGATTTCCACGCCTGCCATTCCGGCGCCGTCCTGCCGGAAGAACTCGCTGGATCTTGGGCGCACCTGAGGTGGACGTTGGGAAAGGCGCTACTCCATCGCTATGAAGAGGTCTGGCGTACCGGTTGGCGTTTTTCGGAATCGGAAATCGGCGAGGACGTCAAGGCGATATTGGGAGGAAACGCTATGGCTTTTCTGGGTCTTCCAATCCGCCGTCCGGGATGTTCCGGACTGTTTTGACTTTACAGGCAATCCGATTATTGATAAGCTGTAACGGCATTTTGGGGATTGCCGTGCTGGTCTTCGGGAAAGGGAGGGACGCTTTCATGAAAAATGTGGAAATGTCGATGGAAGGTGACATTTTGACCGTCAAGGTGGATTTGTCCAAGGAATTCGGGCCGTCGTCGTCGGGCAAGACCATCATCATAGCTACGACCGAAGGAAACCAAAGCATTCCCGGTCGCGACGAAAAGATAGGTCTGAACGTTTATCGCAAGCAATGATCCGTCCCGCCTTTCCCCTGCCGCCTCGCCTTTGGGGAAAGATGGGGGATGGAAGGTGAAATGCCATCAAGGCTCGAATTCGTCGTGGCGTCCGGGAACAGCCACGAAAAATGTTTTTTTGCCGGGGGATGTCGCGGCCGGAATTCTTTGAGGAAAGCGTTACTATGCCGTTTCCGAGACTGGCGGGCATTGTTCTCCACCCGACATCGTTGCCTGGCGGCCATGGCGTCGGCGATCTGGGCGGATCGGCCCGGGAATTTGTTGATTTTCTTGCCGATTCCGGCATGGGCATTTGGCAAGTCCTGCCCCTGGGACCGACCGGGAGCGGGAACAGTCCTTACCAGGGTTTGTCCAGCTATGCCGGGAATCCGCTTCTTGTGTCGCTGGACGAATTTGTGGAGTGCGGTCTTCTTGCCCGATCCGATTTGGCGGACGGCCCGGTCAATCTGACGCGGGCGAACTATGCGGCGGCGGCGGCTTTCAAGGAAAAGAGGTTCAGGCGCGCCTTCGGCAATTTTCTCGACGGAAACGCCGATCAGGAATTGATTCGGGAAGTGGAGGAATTCGGAGACGCCGAGCGGGAATGGCTGGACGACTTTGCCGTCTTCATGACCGCCCGGGACATATTTCAACTCCGACCCTGGCCGGCCTGGGGCGAGCCGCCGCTCGAAAGGCGGGAATCCGGCGCACTGGGTGAATTCATCAAGAAACACATATCGGAAATCCGCTACCATCGGTTTGTCCAGTTTTTCTTCTTCAGGCAATGGCAGCGATTGCGGCGGTACGCAAATGGAAAAAACGTCAAGCTGTTCGGCGACATTCCCATTTATTGCGCCCATGACTCGGCCGACGTTTGGGCCAATCCAGAGCTTTTCCGGCTTGGCGAGAACGGGGAGGCGAGTTTTATGGCCGGTGTGCCGCCGGACTATTTTTCAGCCACGGGGCAATTGTGGGGCAATCCTCTCTACGATTGGGAACGCCTGCGCCGGGACGGCTTCCGCTGGTGGCGCCGGCGCATACAGGCGTCCCTTAAGCTCACGGACATGCTCCGCATCGACCATTTCCGGGGATTCCAGGCCTATTGGGCCGTGCCGCGGGGCGAGACCACGGCAATAAACGGCAAATGGCTCAAGGGGCCCGGACAGGAGCTTTTCAACGCTTTCCGCGAGGATTTCGGAAATCATCTTCCCATTGTGGCCGAGGATTTGGGCGTCATAACCCCGAGTGTGGATGCTCTGAGGCGCGACAATGGCCTGCCCGGCATGAAAGTCCTCCATTTTGCCTTCGGCGGCGATTCCGATGCGTACCTTCCCCATGCATACGAACGAAACACCGTGTGTTATGTCGCTACCCACGACAACGACACCACCCGCGGCTGGTATGAGGCGGCCGGTGAGGATTACGCTCACATTCCGCGCGAAGTTGTCGAACAAGAACGCGACAGGGCAAGGCGGTACCTTGGCCGGGACGGTTCCGGCATGGCCTGGGACCTGATGCGCCTTGCCCTGTCGTCCGTTGCCGACACCGCCATGCTGACTATGCAGGATGTCCTGGATCTCCCCAATTCTTGCCGGATGAACCGGCCGGGCCGGGGCGAAGGGCAATGGCTCTGGCGATTGGCGGACGGCGATCTTGAACGAGCCAATCGCGCCGGACTCCGCGAGATGGCGGAACTTTACGGCCGCCTGGCAAGCAAGCCCGGACGGAAAATCGTACCCGACGTGACGACGGAGGAGTGAATGCTTTTTCGAAACGCCTTCGTTCGAAGCGTTGTCCTTATCAAGCCGCCTTGCATTGTGCCGTCGCGCGAAATCGAGGCCCGATTGGCGCCGGTGTATGAACGCCTGAAACTGTCGGCAGGGCGCCTGGAACTGATGACCGGCATTCGCGAACGCCGCTTTTGGGAGTCGGGGATGCGGCCGTCGGTCGCCGCGGCCAGGGCGGGAGAGGAGGCGCTTATCCGTGCCGGCGTCGCCAGGGATCGCATCGGCTGCCTTGTCCATGCATCCGTCTCCCGGGACTATCTCGAACCCGCCACCGCCAGTCTCGTCCATGAACGGCTCGGCCTTTCCGGCGATGTTGTGACTTTCGATTTGACAAACGCCTGTCTCGGCGTTCTCAACGGCATGGCCCAGGCGGCGACGATGATTGATGCCGGCCAGATCGAGGCCGCTCTGGTTGTCTCGGGGGAAACGGCGGAACCGCTGTATGAGGCGACTGTAGCCAAGCTCCTGTCGGATCGAAAACTGGATCGTTTCTCCCTGAAACGCCAATTTGCCAGTCTGACCATAGGTTCGGCGGCGGCGGCGGTGGTGGTGACCAGAGGAGGGGAAGGCGTGTCTTCGGTTCCTGGCCGAAGGCTGCTGGGAGGAGCGGCAGGAACCGATTCGAGAGCCAACCGCCTTTGCCAAGCCGATCCGGCAAAGGCTACCCCAACCGGTCCCATCATGGACACCGATTCGGAAAGCCTTCTCCATGCCGGCTGTTCCCTGGCGGCCCGCACGTGGGAAAAAGCAAAAAAGGCGCTTGGATGGAATAATCGGACTCCCGATCACATTTTTACCCACCAAGTCGGAAAAGCCCATGCCAAGCTTACTTTTGATATGTTGGGACTCCCGGCCGAACGTGATTTTCCAACGGTTTCCTTTTTGGGAAACACCGGTTCCGCGGCGTTGCCCGGCGCGTTAGCTCTTGGGATTCGGGATCTTGACATCAAGCCAGGGGCGAAACTCGCGCTGCTGGGAATCGGCAGCGGCCTGTCGTGCCTGTCTCTGGGAATGGAATGGTAATTACATGCCTGATGAAAGCCATCACTCCGTAACGACCAGCATCCCCGCTATTGATCGCCGTCATTGGGCCATGCGAATCGGAGTACCCTTCAACCAATTGCGCGCATCCTCCTTCAAGGCGCTTTATCCCTTCGAATCGCGGTTGCACCCGATTGATCAATATTCCTGCCATTATTTGGATGAAGGCGAAGGCGAACCGGCGGTAATGCTCCATGGCAACCCCACCTGGTCCTTTTTTTACCGCGACCTGATTAAAGGGTTGCGGGGAGAATACCGCTGCCTGGTTTTGGATCACCTCGGCTGCGGCTTTTCGGAAAAGCCGCAAAAATACCGATATAATCTTGAAAACCATGTTTTGAACCTTGAATCCTGGTTGAACGGGGTATTGCCTCCGGTTTCCTGGACGGGAGGCAAGATCAATTTGATTGTCCACGACTGGGGCGGTCCCATAGGATTCGGCTATGCCGTGCGCAATCCGGAACGCATCCTGCGCCTGATTGTCCTGAACAGTTCAATATTCACCCAAGGGTCCATGCCGTGGAATATTCGCCTTTGCCGGACGGAACGCCTGGGAAGGTTCATTGTTCGCGGCCTCAATCTTTTCGCCGGGGAAGCGACGGTGCGCACCACTGTCCGGCCGCTGGCCAAAAAGGTTCGCAACGGCTATCTCTTGCCCTACAATTCCTGGAAAAACCGGATTGGCATTTATGCCTTCCTCAGGGACATTCCGCTGGAATCGGATTCCCCCACGCACCGATTGCTTCGAAATATCGAGAAGGCGGCGCCGGAAAGACTGGCGGACAAGCCGATGCTGATCGAATGGGGCGCGAAGGATTGGTGTTTCACCCCGGCCTTCCTTTCCCTGTGGCGCAAAAACTTTCCTCATGCCAAGGTGGATGAGCATGAGGCCGGCCACTACCTGATCGAAGACGCCGGCAAAGACATTCTCGACAACATTCGCAAATTTCTGAAGACTTCGATTCCATGATCGGCAGGTTCGGGCTGGACGCGCCGCCCATCGACGATTCCCTGTCTCAAATGGTTGAATCGCATCGATCCAAAACCGGACAGGACTACGCCGCCATCCTTTTCTTCGGATTGTGGGGAACGGTGGACTGCTCGACCGAAGTGAGGTTGTACGCCGCCTACCGCCATCTACTCGCCAATCCCGAGGACGGTCCGGCTTGGCTTGAAACTTCGCGGACGCATCTTGAAGCCGGCGATGCCGACAAAGCGCTTTCCATCGTCGATGAACTCCTGCGGCTTGATTCGCCCGGGCTTTATCCCGCCGTTTATTTGGAGGATCCCGAAGCCCATCGCGCCCATATCCTCGCCGACTCCGGGCGTCTGGACGAAGCGCTGGAAGAATTTGACGGCATCAGAAGGCGGCATGACGATTCTCCGGCGCTGTATTACGCCATCGGGAGCATCCTGCACGAAAAGGAGGATTTTCCCGCCGCCGCCGGGGCGTATGCCGAGGCGCTGGAAGCATTGGAACGATTCCGGCTTGAAGCGCTGGAAGAGGAATCCGGAGAGGACATTCCATTCGATTTTGCCGCTGTTCGCGCCTTTATCGAGGATGCGGAGCGGCGGGCGGAGAATCGTTTGCCGTTCGCCGGCGCGCGGCCGATTGATCTTTCCGCCCTCCGGGAGGAGTGATGCCGGAAAATATCGCCTGCCGCCTTCACCACAGCGCCCTCCGCTTTCCTGAAAAGCCGGCCGTCGTCATCTGCCGGGGTCCGGAGGGTGCTGGCGGATTCACTTCGGAATCCCATTCCTTCGCCGATCTGGAACGCGATTCCGACTCCCATGCTTTCGGCCTTCTTGACGCCGGCGTCCGGCGGGGGGAGAAAGCGCTGGTCATGCTGAAACCCTCGTTCGCCTTCTTTTCCTGCTTTTTCGCCTTGTTGAAAATCGGCGCCGTTCCCGTACTTGTCGATCCGGGCATGGGCATTCGCCGGTTGCTGGAATGCGTACGGCGACTCGCGCCGGAAGCGCTGATTGGCGTACCGGCGGCGCACGCCGCCAGATTTTTCCTCTTCCGATCCTTTCCCCGCCCGCGGACGACGATCACCACCGGACGGCGGCGGCTGCTTGCCGATCGCACATGGGACGGGCTGTTGATGCCCGGCAGCGGACCCTTTCCCGTCATTCGGCCGTACGACGGCGAACTCGCCGCCATTCTTTTCACCACCGGTTCCACCGGCCCGGCCAAAGGCGTCGAATATGACCATGCCGTCCTGGGCCGGCAGATTGAAATTCTTTCCCGGACCTTCGCAATCACCCCGGAGGACAGGGATTTGGCGAGCTTTCCCGGATTTTCCCTCTTTTCCATCGCCCTCGGCATGACGGCCGTTGTTCCCGATATCGATCCCACGCGACCCGGCCAGGCGCATCCTCGGAATATCCTGGTTCCGATTCAGGAATTCTCCTGTACCTTCTCCTTCGGTTCGCCCGCCCTGTGGAGTCGGGTGTCGGCCTATGCCGAAACGAAGAAAATCCGGTTGCCCTCGCTTCGGAGGGTAGTCATGGCCGGAGCTCCGGTCCCGGCCGCCACGCATGGCCGACTGCTTGGCGGCATCCTCCCCGGGAATGCGGACAGCTTCACGCCGTATGGAGCCACCGAAGTGATGCCGGTTGCCTGTTTTACCGGCCGGGAGGCGTTGGCCGGGACCGCTATCCTTGGCCAGGAAGGCAAGGGTGTTTGCGTGGGTCGTCCCCTTCCCGGCGTCCACGCGGAAATTATCCGGATCGACGACGGGCCGATAGCGGAATGGGACGATTCCCTTTTGGCCAATCCAGGGGAAATCGGCGAAATCGCGATTCAAGCCAATCATGCATCGCGGCATTATCACAATCTTCCTGACGCCGACATGTTGGCCAAGATAACCGACGGCGATCAGTTCTGGCATCGCATGGGCGATCTTGGCTACAGGGACGACCAGGAACGCCTTTGGCTTTGCGGCAGGAAGTCGCACCGGGTGCGTACCCGCAAGGGCGACATGTTCACCTTACGTTGCGAGGCTGTTTTCAATCGACATCCGGCTGTGGTACGAAGCGCCCTGATAGGACTTCCGGAGAAAGACGGGTTTGCCCGCCCGGCAATAATCATTGAACCGAACCGGAGGCTGGGCCGTTCCGAGCGTTCCCGCCTGGCCGCCGAGCTGTTTCGGATTGGACGCAATTCCCCCGTTTCCGCAGCCATAGAAACGCTTTTCTTCCATCCGGCTTTTCCCACGGACATCCGCCATAACGCCAAAATCGGCCGGGAAGCGTTGGCGGCCTGGGCCGGCCGGCATATCCGAAGAGCCTATTTTGCGAATGAAAGCGGCCGGGAGGTTCGACAGTGATTGTATCGGCGCGGATTTTGGAAGAGGCACTCCCCGCAAAATCCCGCCCAAGGATTGAGACTTTGCGGAACAACGGCAGCCATCCGGTGTCGAACCGGTTTATTGTTCAATGACGGCGTGGCCGAACCAATCGATCCTTTTTCCCAGGCGGAGCCGGCCATATTCCCCGTCATATCCCGGCTGGAAGGAAAATTCCCCCTTCCGTACCTGGACCAGCGCCCGTGTCACCCGATCCGGAAGAAGTTTCGCGAATTTCGTTTCAATTGCATCGGGCGACAAATCCCACAATTCGGCCTCCGTCCCCATTTCCCTAATGATCAGGTCGAACAAGGCGGTAACTTTCCGTCCTGAAACGCCGGTTCTACCCAGGCCTGCCGCCAGCGTTTCGACCAGCGGCACCAGCGTCCGCGCCTTCTGGAACGGCGGCGTCTGCCCCAATTCCCTCGCCTTGCCTCCGCCTTGCCGTTTCGACAGGTGAAGTATCCTGTCCAGTACGCCCACCGTCAACGGCTTGCCGCAAATCGGACAGAGACCGCCGGCCGGAAAGCGATCGGGCGAGAACCAGCAGCCCGCCCCGCCATGTCCCGCCAGGCCCGCGCGATGGCCGGACAGGAAGTAGCGCCCTTCGGCCGGAGCAAATTCGGCGGTATAGCGCACCCGGCGTTTGCGGATGGCCAGGATTATCTCTTCATAGGATGGTCGGTCGATGTCGAGGACGGTGAACTCCCGCCCCACCCGGTTCAGCGCTTCGGAGTGGCAGTCGCTGCTGGAAATCAGTGTTTTCCCGTCCAATTCCGGGATCAGGGCGAGAAGGGCGGGATCGGCGGAAAGCCCGGTCTCAACCGCCGCTATCTCCGGGGCGAATCCACCGTAAACCTCGGCCAGGCTGTCTACCGGGTGATCCGAGCCGAAGACGCCCTGCGGCGTCATCACGTGGGCGGGAACGACAAGCACGGATGGAGCCACGGCAACGAAAGCGGCGCATTTTTCCGCCACCTCGCCGGCGTCCCTGCACTTGATGAAGGGACGTCCCATGTCGAGTTTCA